>NZ_JBOFOC010000036.1:0-58170 GCF_051659245.1 Microbulbifer sp. | reverse complement strand
GATCGCGGGCATGGCCCGCTCCTACAGGGCACCTACAACCCCCGAGAAGTGAGCCCGCGCGCGATATGGAAGTCTATTACACCTTTTGTTTCCTCGCGGCCATCTCGGTGCTCCTGGGCTTCCTCAACCAGTATGTGCTGCGCGCGCAGACCACCATCGCCATCACCGCGGGGGCCCTGGGCCTGTCGCTGGTGGTAATCCTGCTCGGCAAGCTGGACCTGGTGGAGCTACGCAACTGGGCCGATCAGTTGCTGCCGCTGCTGAACCTGCAGGACCTGCTGCTCAAGGGCATGCTCGGCTTCCTGCTGTTCGCCGGCAGCCTGCATATCGACCTGCTGGAACTGCGCAACCAGAAACTGGAGATCACGCTGCTGGCGGTGGTGGGCACGCTGATCTCCACCTTTGCCGTGGGTGTGCTGCTCTACTGGTTCCTGCAATTTGTAGGCATGCCTGTGGCCTTCGTCTACTGTCTGCTGTTCGGCGCGCTCATCTCCCCCACCGACCCCATCGCCGTGCTGGCGATTATCAAGAGCCTCAGGGCCCCGGAGCAGATCGCCATCCAGGTGGAGGGGGAGTCCCTGTTCAACGACGGCTTTGGCCTGGTGATTTTCACGGTGATCTTCGCGGTGGCGTTCCAGGGCGGCCAGCCCACATTGCCGGCAGTGGCGGAGCTGTTCGCGGTGGAAGCGCTCGGCGGGGTGGCGCTGGGACTGGCCATCGGCGGTCTGTTCCACTGGCTGATCTGTTCCACTGACGACCACAGCCTGGAATTGCTGCTGACCCTGGTCATCCCCACCGCGGGCTTTTCCCTGTCCAACGTTCTCGGCGTGTCCGGCGCCCTGGCGATGGTGGTGAGCGGCATCATTATCGGCAACTTCACCCGCGAGCAGGGGTTTTCCCGGGTGAGCCAGCACGAGTTGGACAACTTCTGGAGCACCACCGAGGACTTTATGAACGGCCTGCTGTTCCTGCTGGTGGGGCTGTTCCTGATCACCATCAACCTGCGCGCCTTCGACTACCTGCTGATCGCCGCCGCCATCGCCATAGTGCTGCTGGCACGCACCCTGGCGGTGACCGTCCCCTTCACCCTGCTGAAGATGCACCGCCGGTACCACCCCTACAGCGAGCGCATCCTGATCTGGGGCGGCCTGCGCGGCGGCCTGGCGCTGGCCCTGGCGATGTCCATTCCCGCCGGCCACACCATGATCCAGGGCCAGGACCTACGCCACCTGTGGGTAGTGATGACCTACGGCGTGGTACTCTTCTCCATCGTGGTGCAGGGCTCCACCATAGCGCCGCTGATCCGGCGCAGCCGGGATATCGCCGAACCGGAGACGGCGGTGGAGCCGGTCCAGTAGCGGCAAATTCACCGACAAGAAGCCGGTAAGTCACCATGGAAGAAACCAGTTTCCCGCTGCAGACAGTCATTCACCAGGCCGCGGCGGCTTTCGCCTCCGAGCTCCGGTTCCGGGAGTAGCGCACCGTGTGGCCGTCCGTGTTCGTGCAGATGGCGGCGGTGCTCGCGGTAGCGGCACTGGCGGGCGCCCTGGCGCAAAAACTGCGCCAGCCGCTGATCGTGGCTTTTATTGCGGTGGGTATCCTGCTCGGGCCCTCGGGGCTGGGGTGGGTGGTGCACTCCGACGAAGTGGAGCTGTTCGCGCGCCTCGGCATTTCCCTGCTGCTGTTCGTGGTGGGGCTGAAACTGGATTTGCACATCATCCGCACCCTGGGGCCCGTGGCCCTGGCCACGGGCCTGGGGCAGGTGCTGTTCACCTCGGTGGTGGGTTACCTGATCGCGCTGCTGCTGGGCATGTCCCACGTCGCCGCACTCTATGTGGCGGTGGCGCTCACTTTCTCCAGCACCATCATCATCATCAAGCTGCTCTCGGACAAGCGGGAGGTGGACGCGCTGCACGGGCGTATCGCGGTAGGCTTCCTGATCGTGCAGGACATAGTGGTGGTGCTGGTGATGATCGGCCTCACCGCGCTGGGCCAGGCCGGTAAGGGTGCGGAATTGGCGTGGACGGCGCTGGAGGTACTGGCCAAGGGCGTATCGATGCTGCTGGCACTGGCGCTGCTGATGCGCTACCTGCTGCCGCCGCTGCTGCACCACCTGGCGAGCTCGCCGGAACTGCTGATGCTGTTCGCCATCGCCTGGGCGGTGCTCGGCGCCGCCGCGGGCGAGGCACTGGGTTTCAGCCAGGAAGTGGGAGCCTTCCTGGCCGGGATATCCATCGCCTCCTCCCCCTATCGCGAGCTGGTGGCGGCGCGGCTGGTGAGCCTGCGCGACTTCCTGCTGCTGTTTTTCTTTATCGAACTGGGCGCCAACCTGGACCTCGGCGCCCTGGGTGCGCAGCTGGGCCCATCGCTGGTGTTCTCGCTGTTCGTACTGGTCGGCAACCCGCTGATTGTAATGGCGATCATGGGCCACATGGGTTATCGCAAGCGCACCGGCTTCCTCGCCGGCCTCACGGTGGCACAGATCAGCGAATTCTCACTGATCCTGGCCGCGCTCGGTCTCAGCCTCGGCCACATCGGCCGGGAGACCCTGGGGCTGATCACTCTGGTGGGGCTGATCACCATCAGCGCCTCCACTTACATGATTCTCTATTCACACCCGCTGTACGAGCGGCTGGCCCCCTGGCTTTCGGTCTTTGAGAGACGGGTGGTGCACCGGGAGGTGGACGCGTTGGTGGATGGCAAAGAACGGGTGGATATACTGCTGTTCGGCCTCGGCCGCTTCGGTGCGGCGATGGCCGGCAGTCTGCGTGAACGGAAGTGCCGCCTGCTGGCAGTGGACTTTGACCCCGAAGCGGTGCGCCGCCACGCCCGCGAGGGTTTCGACACCCGCTATGGGGACGCGGAAGACCCGGAGTTCCTCGCCTCGCTGCCGCTGTCCCGGGTGAGCTGGGTGGTGAGCACCATGCGCGACCCGGCAATCAACCGCACCCTGCTGCAGGGATTGCGCCACCAGGGCTACCCCGGCAAAGTGGCGCTGGCGGTAGCCAACCGCCGGGACGCCGAGCCGTTCGAGAAAGCGGGCGTGGACCTAGTGCTGGTTCCCTACGCGGACGCGGCGCGGGAGGCGGCGGACCGGCTGTGCCCGACAGATACCGATAAGCGATAAATCCAACCGCTCCGCGGTAGCGGGGCCACCCGGGCCTCTCCGTCGGCAACGGGGCAAGTAGTACTGATCAATAAGGATTTCGATGGAACACGACAGCTTCCTGCTACAGGCGGTGATTTACCTGGCTGCGGCGGTCATCTCAGTACCGCTGGCCAAGCGCCTGGGGCTGGGGTCGGTGCTCGGCTACCTGTCCGCCGGCGTGCTGATCGGCCCGCACCTGCTGGGCTGGGTGGGTGACGCCCGGGAGGAGCTGCACATCGCCGAGTTCGGCGTGGCAATGATGTTGTTTCTGATCGGCCTGGAGCTGCAACCGCGCAAGCTGTGGCAGATGCGCCACGGAATATTCGGCACTGGCAGCGCGCAGCTGCTGGTCACCGCCGCGGTCATCACCCTGCTGGCGCTGCTGCTGTTCGGGCGCAGCTGGCGCGGCGCCATCGCCATAGGTCTGATTCTGGCGCTGTCCTCCACCGCCATAGTGCTGCAGTCCCTCAGCGAGAAAAACCTGCTTAAGACTCAGGGCGGGCGGGGCGCCTTTGCGGTACTGCTGCTGCAGGATATCGCGGTGATCCCGATTTTGGCGCTGCTGCCGCTGCTGGCCGGCGGCGAGCTGCCGGTCGCCGGCGACGAAGGCCTCACCGGCTGGCGCTATGCGCTGGCGGTGGTCGCGGTCATCGCAGCCTTTATTGCCGCCGGCCGCTACCTGCTCGGACCGCTGCTGCGTGTGGTCGCCGGCGCCCGCACCCGCGAGCTGTTCACCGCCAGCGCACTGCTGATCGTATTGGCCTCGGCGGCGGCGATGAGCTGGCTGGAGCTGTCACCGGCGCTGGGTACCTTTCTCGCCGGGGTGATGCTGGCCGAGAGCGAGTTCCGCCACGAACTGGAAGCGGACATAGAGCCGTTCAAGGGGCTGCTGCTGGGGCTCTTTTTCCTCGCCGTGGGCGCCAGCCTCGACCTGGAACTGGTGGCGGCACAACCACTGTTGCTGTTGGGGCTGGTACTGCTGCTGGTGGCGGTGAAATTCGCGGTGCTGTTCGCCCTCGCGCGGGCCATCGGCATGGCGCGTGGTGAAAACTGGCTATTCGCGCTGGCGTTGGCCCAGGCCGGCGAATTCGGCTTCGTGCTGATCACTTTCGCGGCGCAGAACCAGGTGCTTGACAGCGCCACCAGCAGCCTGCTGGTGGCGATAATCGCGCTGTCGATGGCGCTGACGCCGATACTGCTGCTGATCTACGAGCAATGGGTGATGCCCCGCTACCTGCGTAGCGGCGAGCCGCCCAGGCCGGAAGAGGAGCCGCCGCGGGATCAGGGCTCGCCGGTGATCATCGTCGGCTACGGCCGCTTCGGGCAGATCGCCGGGCGCCTGCTCAACGCCTGCGACTTCGACACCACCCTGCTGGAACGCAACGCGGAACAGCTGGACATGGTGCGACGCTACGGCATCCGGGCCTACTACGGCGACGCCTCGCGGGAGGACCTGCTGCGCGCCGCCGGCGCCCGCAACGCCAGGCTGGTGATCCTCACCCTGAGCGACCAGGCCGCCTCGCTGGAAATCGTCACCCAGCTGCAGAAGCATTTCCCCCACCTGACCATCCTCGCCCGGGCCCGCAACCGCATGCACCACTATGCGCTGATGGAGGCGGGCGTGCCCTACATCTTCCGCGAGACGGTGGACTCGGCCCTGTCCATCGGCGAGAAGGCGCTGGAGCTGCTGGGCCTGAGCCCGCTGGCGGCGCGGCGCGCAGCGCGCAAGTTCAAGCAGCACGACCAGCGCATGCTGGAATCCCTGTTCCCCTACTGGCGCGACGAATCCCGGCATATCGCCGAGACGCGGATCTACCGCGAACAGCTGCTGCAGGCGCTGCGCGAGGACCGGCGCGACAAGGACCTGCACCTGGATCACCACTGGGAGGAATCCAGGCCCGGGCTCTAGCCGCTCAATTTCCGCTCCTCGCGCCCGTTTCTGCAGCCGTCACCTTACCCGCACACGGAAGCCGAACTCCGCCCAGGCGCTGAGGCCGCCGGAGGCGGGGTTCATGCCGCCGCCGGGCCTGAGGCGGATATGGCGCACCGCGGCGTCGAAACCATCGGCATCCGGCACCGGAACATAGTCCCAGTTGATGCCGTCCAGGGAAAAGTCCAGGCCGTCGGTGCCGCTGTCCAGGGAAGTGTATTCCCAGGACAGGCCGCTGGCGGGATCACCCTCGGTGAACACCACGGGGCCGGAACCGGCCCCCGCCAGGTCGCCCACGTACAAGTCCACATCCGCCGGCAGCGCATCCCTGAGCACCAGGCTGTCGGCATCCACACTGCCGTCGCCGGCATTGCTGAGGCGCAGTGCATAGCTGCTGATGGATTGCGGAATCGCCTTGGGATCGTCGGCGCCGTTGACCGGATCCCATACCGGCGCGACCCATTTCAGCAGTGTCAACGCCGGCAGACTGCGGGTATTGGTGGCGGTGCAGACGATATCGGTATCGGCGGGCGCCACTGTGAGAGTGCTGCCGGCGAGGCCGCTGCTGCCGCTGCAGTCGATGGCAAGGCTGTAGTCGGCGGGGTCGCCGACGGAGAAGGTCTCGGCAATGGTGGCGGACTCCCCGGCGTACACAGTTACCGGTGCGCCGGCGGCGGTGTTGTCGCCGCTGGATACCACCTCGCCGGTAGTGGCGTCGTTGCTGAAGCCGCTGCTGGCGACGGTGACCGTGTCGCCACTGCTGGCATCGACCCAGGTTTTGCGCAGAGTTAGGGTCGCAGAGCGGCGTGTATTGGAGAAAGTACAGTCCACATCGGCATTGGGCATGGTGAGGCTGCCGGCGGTGCCGTCCCCGGCGGTCGCCGGGCTGGTGTTGCAGCTGTAGCTGGCATCGTAGTTGTCCAGGGAGCTTCCCGAACCGGCGCTCTCGCTGAAACTGACGCTGCTGCCCACATCCACCAGCGCGTTGGCACTGGCGCCGTCACCGCCCTCGGGGCCGGTGGTGCCGTTGGCGTTCATAACAAAGAGACCGCTGTCGCCGCCGGGCCAGGGAGTGAGGGGGGTTAGCTGCTTGGTCACCGTCAGGGTGCGCTGGCGCACATTGCTGAAGGTGCAGCCGATCTCGCCACCGGGCTCGGACACCGCCGCCGCATCCAGGGTGACCTTGTGGTTGACCAGGTCGGCGGTGGCGCTGCCCCCCGACCCCAGGCCGGTGCAGTCGATACCCGCCAGGCGCCAGCCGGACTCCGGCACCTCCACCAATTCCGTGGGTACGGCAAAGGCCGCCAGGAACTGCGCCGCGCCGCTCTCGGGAGTGCCCGCGTCGGGGGTGGTGATGGTCTGGCTGGTCCAGCCGTTGTTGCCGGTGAAGGTGAAGCTGCCGCTGTCGCCGCTGGTCACCTTGGTGACTGTCACCCGGGGCAGCTTGCGGTTGGTGATGGTGCAGGCGGCGGCGGAGTTGTTCTCGTCCAGATCCGCACTGATGCTGCGGTTGGCCTCGTCGGTGGTGATGGCGGGGGAACCGCGCTGGGCGCTGCAGTTGATCAGCGCGGTGGAGTCCCAGCCGGTCTCCAGATCCTCGGTGATCTGCAGCGTCTGTGCCGCGGGCAGGGCGTTGATGTAGACCCGCGCCGTCTGCCCGTCGCTCAGGGTAAAAGAGGCCTGGTTGCCGGCGCTGTTGAGGTCGGAGGTGTAGGTGACGCCGTCGGCGAGGCGCACAATGACCTGGGAACCGGCCGGGCCGCTCGCAGTGTAGTCAAACACCTGGCCCTCGCCGCCGGGTTGGGTCTCCTTGGTGACGTCGATATAGGCGCCGGCGGAGACGCTCACCACACCGTCCACCAGCGCGCTGTCCGCCTGACATTTGGATTTCCCGCCGGGCTCGACATCCTCCGGCGACGAACACAAGCCGCCGGTATTCTGCTGGTAGGTGAGCACATAGGGCACCTGCAGGGCGCTGGTGGCGCTATCCCCCTGGCACACCACCTTGATCTCGGTGACGCGCACTGTGTCGTCCGCGCCGCTGAAAAAGTCGCCGCAGGCGTTGCCGTCGGCGTCGAACCAATTGCCGCTCGGCGAGGTAGTGGGGAAGGTTGCCACCGAGCAGAAATTGCCACTGCTGGTTACTTGTGGATCGTTGCCCTGCTGGCCCACGAACAGGCCTATGTTGTAGCGGTCGGCGTTGCTGTCGAAGAGGCGCACGTCCACCACGAACTCAAATTCGGCGCCGGCCTCGCAGAAGGGCGGCGTGCCGGGCTCGGCGCTGAAGGAGGGCGACACGGTAAACTCTTTGGCGGTGCAGTTCGGATTTGAAATCCGCTCGCCGAGGCAGGTCTGATCCTTCAAGGCGGCAGTGGGTGTGATCTGCGCCCGCGCCTCCGGCGCCAGGGCCAACAACAGACAGATCCCCCACAGGCCGAAATAAGTACGCATTATTCTCGCCAACATCACCTGTCCCCCGTCTCGCCATCAAAACCAACGCGGGTGTTTTGATCGAACTTGAAGCGCAGCTGCAAATAGGGCCCCTGCGCGGTGTAGCGGGCCGCCTCGAAATCCCGGTCGCGGAAGCCGCGCAGATTCCAGCCCAGGGTTATCCAGCCGTCGCGCACCGGCGAGAAGCCGAGCTGCGGGCCGAAGGAGTAGAGATGGGTGCCGGCATTCCAGGAGTTGAGCGCGCTGGCCTGCAGGCCCAGATCCAGCCATTCGCTGAGGTCGTGGCGTATCTCCACCCCCAGCATATCCGTGTAGCCGGAGTACTCCTCGCCATCGAAGCTGTCCAGCACATACTTGGCGCCGTAGTAGAGGGACCACTGGTTGCGCTCGTAGCGCTGGAAGAGGTTGCCCTGGCGGTCTTCGGCAGTCCACTCCCGGGAGACGCGGTTCAGGACGAAATTGTTGATCAGGCGCCGGCTGCGGGCATCGGCGGCACTGAGGCTGTCGAAGCCATACAGGCCTCCCGGGTTGGAAAATCCTCCGCCGGTGAGCGCTGGATCCCAGACGCTTTCGTAGCGGAATTCCAAACGGTTGAGGATGGACCACTGGCTGTTCAGCGGGCGCCAGGCCCAGGACAGATCCAGGCTCGCCAGGTCGCCTCTGGCTCCGCCATCGTAGTCGCTGCGGAAGGCCTCAAGGCCGCTGGCGAAAGCCACTCCGGCGCGGGCCTGGCGCAGAAAGTTGCTGGTGAGGCCGTGGCGATCGCTGTTTTTCCCATTGCGGGATTCCAGCCGCCCGCGCCAGCCCCAGACGTCACCGCGCCATGTGGCACCGGCGCTCAGGGCCAGGAAATCCTCGCTCACCGCCGCGAGTGAGGACTGGCCGAAGGGGCTGCGGCTGGCATCTGAGTTCACCGGCGGGGTTTCGCCGCCGTCGCTCAGGGTATGGCTGGAGTCCAGGCCGAAATCCAGGCGCCAGTTCTCCCCCAGCATCGCTATCTGCGACAGGCCCAGCTGGCTGTATTTGCGCGGCCCGTGGCGGTTGATGCGGCTCTGGTTCAGGGTGGAGGTGAGGCGCGCGCCCCGCCAGGGCGTCACCTGCACGCCGACGCGGCTGGAACTGGTGTCCTGCGAGTCGCCCTCGGTGAATTCCTGCGCAGCCAGCAGCTGTGCGTAATCGGTTGCGGCATAGGTGGCGCCCAGCACATAGCGGTCGGGATAGTCGGCACTCTGCCGCTGGTCCCCGCTCAATGCCGTCTCCGCCTGCAGAGAGAGATCCAGCCTGCCCTCCATCAACTGCCGGCTGGCGGCGAGCAGGGCTTGGCTGGAGTTGGCTTCCGATACGGATTGTGGCCCGCTGGCGCCGGCGGGCAGTTCGTCCGCTATGTGCTGGGCGCCGAAACTGACGCTGCCCTGCGGGGTTTCGTAGCGCAGTCTGCCGATGGCGGCGTCGCGGGTGGCGTCGCTGGCCAGGTTCTCCTGGCGGTAGGCTTCGCCCTGCAGGGACCATCCGTCCGCCAGGTGCAGCTGCCCCTGGGCGCCGGTTTTGCGCTGGCCGGCATTGCTCAGGTTTTGCTGGTTGACGCCGAACTCCGCGTCCTGCCGGCGCGCGTAGGCGAGCAGGTCGTAGCGACCGCTGTGGTGCTCCAACTCCGCCAGCCAGGCGTCGCCGCTGCGCTCCGAACCGGCGCTGCTGCCACGGCTCTGCGCCGCTTCCAGGCGCAGTTCGCTGTCGTCGGCGAAACGCCAACTCAGGTCGGCACCCGCCAGGTCGGTGCGCCCGGCGGCACTGTCATCCCGCAGGCCGCTGAATCCGATGTCCAGGCTGTCGTCGCGCAGATTCAGGCCCACGCGGCCACCGCCGTTGAACTGGCGGTTGTCGGCGCCCTGGGTTTCGTATTCGGCGACGATATAGACGGGGTTGAAATCGCTGTCGCGGCTGAACACCGGTTGGTGGAAGAAGAGGGTACCGGCGGCGTAGTCGATTTCGTAGTCGATATAGGGGGTCAGGGTCCGGCTATTCAGTACCCGGTCGCTGTGCACCCGGTCGCGGGTTTCAATGCGCACCCGCTCGCTGTTGAGCACTATGCCCGGGTAGCTGAGGCGGTAGAGGCCGGAGGTGCCGTCGCCCTGGATTTCGTCGCGGGCGTAGGTCTGTTCCGTATCGGCGGCAAAGACGTTGAACACCAGCGGGCCGCCGCCGCTTTCCGCCTTGAAGCCGTTGAGAGTGCGGCTGTAGCGGGACAAGCGGGTTTTGTCGAGGCCGGTTTCGTAGTCGCCGAAGAGGGCGTAGAACTGGCCGCGCTCCATCTTCACGTAGAGCTTTGCGCGGCTGACGGCACCGTAGACCTGGGTGGTACCGTCGCCGTAGAGGGTGTAGTAGCGCGACGGGTCGATGGGCGACAACAGGGTATTGTCGCGGGGCTTGTCGCTGTCGTAGGCCATGGTCAGCAGCCAGCGGCCGAGCACGCGGCCCTTGGCGTAGAAACTGAGTTGACCGTCGGTGTAGACCCCCTCTTCCTCTCCGTCCGGCAGGGATTCCATATGACTCTCGATCGTGTCGTAGCCCAGGGTGCCCTCGGCAAAACCCACCACCACCCAATCCCGCGCCGCCGGCGCCATCCAGCCGTGCAACTGTTGCGTGCGGCTGGTATCCGCGCCGGTATGGAAGCGGAAATCCAGGGTGAAGGCACCGGAGCGGGTGGTGGGGGCCAGTTCTATCCAGGCAATACCCTCGTCGCCCTGCACCCGGTACTGGGGCTGGTATCCGTCCATACCCGCCAACTGGCGCTGCTGGCGGGTGTCCGCGCTCTGCCAGGCTTCGTAGGGAACACTGATACCGACGCTGCCGGTGATGCCGTCGCGCACCGGGTAGCCGTCGCGGTCGAGGATGCGTACCGCCACCCGCGGGCGACTGACGCCGTCCGCTACCAGGCTGGACTCCTCCTCCAGCAGCAGGGCGCGCGCCGGGGTGTTGGCGAAGTGCACCCGGCGGGTGAAGTTATCCAGAACCCTGCCGCTGTCATCGAGCAGCCGCGCCTTCAGTTGGTTGTCACCCTCCACCAGCGGCAGGGCGCGCCACAGGCTGATGGCGGTTTCCCCCCCGGGGGATTGCTCCACGCCCTCGAAACTGAGCGCGGGCGCCGGCTTGCCATTTACGGTGAGCTCGACTCTTTCACCCGTGCGGTGCGCTATTACGGCCCGCAGTGCGGGAGCGCGCGGGTTGTGCTTCTCCGGGGGAAACAGAAAACCCGCCTGCCCCGCCGCGCGCGCCGACCAGTCCACATCCCCGCCGGCGGCGCTGATGCTGGAGACATCCGGGGCCGCCCCGGAATCGGAGGCAACGGGCTCCTCCCCGCCGACGGACGGCGTCAGCGCAACGGTGAGACGGCCGCTGTCGACTTTTTCCCTGTGCTCTTTGCCGTTGTCCCGCGCTGCTCCATCTTCGGCGGTTTTTCCGCAACCCAGGCGGTTTTCCGCCACTGGAAGGCGCAGGTTCCCGCCGGCCGCCGTGTCCACCAGGGCATTGATTTTGATACTCAAATCCCGGTCACAGGGCGCCTCCCGCAAATGCCGCGCCTCTGTCTGGAAAGAGAAGCGGCGCCGGAAGGGCTCTGTTCCGCCGGTTTTTTCCGCCGCGCCGTCGGGCAGGCGCCACAACAGCATTTCGCCGCTCTGCTGCGGGTCGGGCACCGCCTCATCGTCGAGACGCGCGGAGCCGGCCAGGTAGCGCAGCCCCTCCGGCAGCTTGGCGGTAACGCGCAGGTTGGTGAAGGCGCCGCCGCCGGTGTCCAGGTCGATGTGGTGGCGGCGGCGCAGCCTCTCGCCCACCACCACCGTATCCGGCCCCACGCGGCCGTACACAGTCACCTCCACGCGGCGGTTCTGCGCCATGCCGGCGGCGGTATCGTTGGCGGCCAGCGGTTGATCCGGACCCATTCCGCCCACGGTTACGCGATCGGCAGACAGCCCCAGTGCCCAACCGAGCACATCGGCGACTGTGCCGGCGCGGGCCATGGAGAGACCGTAGTTGTCGCGGAATTTTGCCGCCGCGCGCGGCGACAGCCGCTGGCTGTCTGTGTGACCGACCGCTTCCAGCGCCAGTACCTCGCCACCTTTCAGTTCCCGCAGCAGAGCCTGCAACTGCGCGGTGGACTCGGGCAGCAGCCGGTCGTCGCCGGAGGCGAAGCGCCCGCGGAAGGTGAATTTGCGCGGCTCCACCTTCTCCACCAGGTCTGTCACTCCCGCCCCTTCGGTGTGCAGGCGCACACCGGCCTCGGCGGGGCGCAGCTGGAAATCGGCGCGCCACAGGCTGCCGCCGCGGGCGTCCACGAACTGGGAATAGGCACTGCCGGCGAAGCGGGTGTTGTCGATACAGGATACCGGCTCCCAGCCGGCGGGCAGGTTGCCGATATCGAGCTGCACCACGTGGCTGCCGGGGCGCAGCCCCTCCATGTGGTAGCGGCCATCGGCATCGGTCACCACATTGGTGCCGTCATCCAGCAACAGGCGCACGCCGGCGACACCATCGCGCTCCTCCCAGGGCGTGTTGCAGTCGCCGCCGAAAACGCGCCCCACCAGGGTGAAGCGATCGCTCATCAATGGTTCGGTAATGCGCACCGCCACCTGCGCCAGGTTGGAACTCAGGGCACCGCCGCCTGGATTCAGCGCCGTCGCACTGGCGCTGTTCACCGCGTCGCCGGGGCGCGCGCCGGCGACCACTTCCAGCACATAGCGCAGCTCCAGCTCGGCGCCGGCGGCGAGGCTGCCCACGGGGATGCCGAGCGTGCGGCCGTCGGCGGAGATCACTGGGTCCGGCTGCCGTTCACCGTTCAGACTGAGAGATCCGGCGCGGTAGCGCATGCCCGCGGGGATCACGTCGGTAATGGTGGCTTCCGAAGCCTCGGCGGCGATCAGGCTGCGAAGCTGCAATCGGTACTGCAGAAAGTCCCCCACAGAGGCCTCGCCATTGGACACGCTTTTCTGCAGCAATAGCCCTTCACCACTTGGGTCGGCGGGAATATCCACCACCAGCGCCGGGCCCGGAGCCAGGCTGAACACCTCGCCCCGGGAGCCCTGAACCACCTGGTAGGGGGTGCCGTCTGGCGCCGGCGGCATAGTTTCATTCTCCACGGTGGAGGGTACCGTATAGCCGAAGGGGGGCGTCACCAGCAGGCGGTAGTCTCCCGGCGGTACATAGGGAAAGCGGAAGAAGGGGGAGCCGCCGCCGGTTACCTGAGTGTTGGAGATAGGGGTGACACCGTCGTCGTCGTAGACGGTGGCGGGTGATCCGTCGCCGGCATTGACAAGGGACACGGTGGCCCCGCTCAGGGGGGTGCCGTCGACCGAATCGAACACCACGCCCAGGGGATCCACCAGCACCAGGCCCTGCGCCGTCTCGCCGGCGCACATGGGATCTTCGTAATTCAGAGTCAGGCGGGCGTTGACGCCCAGCACCAACCGGCCGTCAGCGTCTTTCGGCTCGCGCTCTGGCGACGGCGCCAAAGTCTGCACGGCCGCGGCGAATACGCCGGTATCCGGCCCGGTTTCGAGCAGGTAGAGAGTTTCCCGCTCGGGCGCGGCGCCGTCGGGGTTGAGGTCACCGCTGGAATAAGCGGAGTTCAGGGCCACCTCCACCGTTTCGCGGAGATCCGGATCTATGTTGCGGTTGCCGTCCTTGAGCGCAACCAACACGGGTTCGCCGGCATGGTAGATACCGGTGGGCAGGGATTCCACCGCCTCCGGCGCCAGGGCTGTGCCGTCAAGGGCTGCCGGCGCCTCCAGGGATTCCCGTTCACCGGCGCCGCCTGCATAGGCGCCGCCATCGAAACTGCGCTTGCGGGCATCGGGCACAGGGTAGGCGCTGGGCACATGCTGGTAGAAGACCGCTTCCGAGGGGGTGCAGGCAGGGATTTCCAGCAGCGTCAGGCTGACATCATTGGAATCCACCGACACGGGCACGGAAGGAGCTTTCGGGTTGGTCCAGCTGGAATGCGCCGTGTTGGTGATAGCCGAACCGGCCGCCAGCGCCCGGGAACCGGGCAGCAGTATGCCCGCCAGAAATACCGCGGCGGCGAACAGCAGCAGAGCCGGCGCGCGCGCAGACAGGGAATGAAACCAATCCCCCGGGGCACTGCCAGCCTGTTCCTGCAGTGTGTGAGCCATTGAAAAATTCCCGTAGTCATCAAGAGCAGCAGGGCCACCGCGGAGGTAGCCCTGCCTGGTGGCGGAACCGCTGCGCCGACCACTAAATCACTGCAGGGTGACTCGGAAACTGGCCCAGACACTGCTGCCGGCGGCAACACTGCCGAAGGGCACGGTGACGGTACCGGAGGATTCACTGCCCAGCGGCGAACCGTCGGCACTCACGCCGCAGCTGGCGCCGGTGCCGGTGGCAACGCTGCTGGCCACATAGGTGGTATTGGCGGGAATGTTGTCGGTCAGGGCGACGTCGGTGGCTTGAGTGCTGCCGCCATTAGTCACCACCATGCAGTATTCCAGCACCGCGCCGGGGATAAACTTGGGGTCCGTGGTGCCGTTGAAAGGATCGCTGATTACCGTGGAGCTCTTGGCCACGGTGATGCTGGCACTGGCCACACCGTAGGCACCGTAGGCACTGATGGTGGCGTCGCGCGCAGCGTCGGTGGCACCGGCGGCATCGCCGAATACCGTGTCTTCGCCGGCGGTATTGGCGCCGGCAGTTTCCGCCAGGGCGCTGCCGTCGGTCTCTTTGGCGGCGGATGTAAGCGCCACGCCGATGATGTCCCCGTCGACAGCGTCGGCGGGGACATCGATAACCACAAATACCTTGGCGCTGGCGTCGGCGGCCAGGTCATCGGCGCTGGCGGCTGTATCGGTGCCCGGGTCGTAGACGCCATTGCCGTCGACATCCAGAAACACAGAAATACTGGTGCCATCCTGATTGTCCACACCCAGTGCGCCCATATCCGTACCGCTCAGGTTCAGGGCGCTGAAATCGAAATCCAGCGGGGCGTTGGAGGTGTTAGTGAGGGTATAACCGGTCACCTGGCCGCTGGCGCCGGGCACGGTGCTCACGGGGCTGTCGTCCGCGGTCAGGGTCATGTCCACCACCCGATCCACGGTAAAGGTTGCGGTATTACTGTCTACCGGTGTCTGGGGAACGCCGCCCACCTGGTAATCTACGGTGGCGGTGTTCTCTACGCTGGTACCGGCGGCGGTGCCGGCGGCAAAGGCCTGCGGTACCAAGCCCAATATCAGCAACCCGGCCATTGCCGCCAGGCGCAGGGAATTGTTGTTTATGGAAATCATTGTTGACTTCGCTCCGTTATTATTAAGTGAGTAACCGTTTGTTTTTTTATTTCAAAACCGCGCGGTAGCTGACACTGCCGGAAGCGCCCGGCGCCACAGCGCCCTGTACCGTCCAGCGCAGGGCGGTGACGTCCGCCGCCAAAGCCCGGCGCTGGCTACCATCGGAATTTTTTACCCGCAGGGAGGCCAGCTGGCCGAAAGTGCGGCCGTCCACCGAAACCTCGGCAGTCGCATTGGCGCCCCGTGCAGAACCCACCACGAACACCATTTCCGCGGGCACCTTGTTGTTCACGACCAGCCCCTGCGCCGCTTCATCACTGCTGTTGCGGTAGGTGATCACATAGACCACTTCCTGGCCGGGCGCGGCGCGCTCCAGGGGTTCCAGATTCTTGGCCTTCTCGCCATCCGCACTGGCAACCTCCACCTCGCGGTAGGCCCGCGTCTCCAGCTCCACCGCCGCCAGGGCCGGTATGGCAAAAGCCAGCAGCGGGGCCGCGAGGCCCAGGGAAGAAATAAGTGCTTTCATTTTCATGGAGACCTCCTCGTCACTCAGTTGATCTGCACCTGGAAAGTGACTGTGTGGGTGGCTGGCGCGGTGACGGTGCCCAGGTCTACCTCGATATGGTTGGGTGAACTGCCCGCATCGAAAGCGGCCTCGTCGTCTCCGGGCGTATCTGTCTTGTCGGCACCGTTGAGGGTGATGGAGCCGGGGATATAAGTGGTGTTGTCGGGAATGTCGTCGCTCAACACCAGATTGCTGATATCGCCAGTGCCGTTGGCTTCGAAGCTGAGGGTATAAGTGATGACCGAGCCCTGCACCGCGGCGCTTCCACCAAAGGGATCAGCCACGCTCTGGCTCTTGTTGAAGGCAATTTCCGCCTGCAGCGACTGGTAGCCGTTCTGTCCGGAGGCGGCGGCGCCACTGGCGCCAACCACCGCATTGCCGCCGCCGTCGCCCTGGCCCGCAAAGACAGTGCCGGGGCTGTCGGCTCCGGGGGTAGCCTGCGCGGTGACGGATTCCACGGTCAGCTCCACCAGACCTATGTCGCCGTTGCTAAGAGAAGTCGGCATATCCGACACGACAAACACGGTGACTGCACCGTCCGCCGGTAACAGGGGGGGGCTAGTGCTACCCGGAACATAGAGGGTATCCACGCCCGGGTCGTATAGGCTGTTACCGTTGGTGTCCAGGTGGATCTCTGCATTCTGCGGGTCGAAATCGTCGCCAGTGACGCTGCTGTTCAGGCCCAGTTCGTAACTTTCCTCGCCGTTACCGGTATTGGTGACAGTAAAAGACAGTACCGCGTCGTTTTCCGAAACCGACACAGAGACACTGCCGGCATCGTTGCTCACCAGAGTGACATCCAGCAGCTCATCTACCGTGAGATTGGTGGTGTTGGAGTTGACCGTTTGCGGATTGCCGCCGCCGTCCGTAAAGGTGGCGGTGGCGGTGTTGCTGATGGTGGTACCCGCCCCGGTGCCGGCAGCCAGCGACAACTGCGACAGGAACAGTGCGACTCCCCCAATGAGCCAGCAGCGTAGAAAAATACCCATTTTTGACCCTTTGATGCAGGTATTGAGTAGTAATCTCACGGCCGACAATTCCGTTGTGGCGCGATTTTTGTGATTTGTATCACGATTTTGTCGTGACTTACAACAAAACGAAATAAAAATTAGAATAGATATTCCAATTTACATTAATGGAAGTATTGACAGTTATGGAAAGAATGTCTGGCCAATTACCGGAGGGGGGAGGGGGCGTATCCGCATCCACCAGTGTCAGCGAGTCAGCGGGGCTCGCCGGGCTGGGACATGGTCACATTTTGAGTGAGGGGACCGACGGATGGGCTTTTTTCGTCACCACGGTGACGATCACCAGGCCGATGGCCAGGGTGAAAAAGGTGAAAATCGGGCGCAGGTAGCAGGGCCAGGGCAACGTCTTGCATCCGCCGTCAGCGCCCGGCAGCTTCCGGGGCCGACAGCGCGGGGCAGGCGGACAGCGGGAAAACGGTTGCGAACAAGGCGTCTGCGGCGGAGGGGACTCAAACGGTGCGCAGAGCCGGAGCCACGCGGGCCCCGGTTATTCAAGTATCTCCGGCTGTTCGGCGCAGATCACGTCATATAACGGCTGGAAACTAAAAATTCCCGCCAGTTCGGTCCCCACCACCGCCCGGGTGCGGATCGCCACTTCCGGATCGATCAGTTTCGGCGTGCCGGCGGCCTCCGCCAACAGCTGCGCCTGGCAGCTGCGCTCCATGGTGATATACCACCAGGCGGCCTCGTCCACCGATTTGCCCACGGTGAGCAGGCCGTGGTTCTGCAGGATCAGCGCCTTCCTGTTGCCCAGCGCCCTCGCCAGCGCCTCGCCTTCGCCCATCTCCAACACCACGCCGGAGAAGGTGTCGAGCAGGCCGTGGTCGCCGTAGAAGGCACAGGCATCCTGGGTGATAGGGTCCAGCAATCGGCCCAGGGTGGACCAGGCCTTGCCGTACAGGGAATGGGCGTGGGCCGCGGCCACCACGTCCGGGCGCATCTTGTGGATATGGGAGTGGATGGTGAAAGCCGCGCCGTTCAGGTAGCCGTCCCCCTCCACCACCTCGCCCTTGTGATTCACCAGCAGCAGATCCGACAGTTTCAACAGTTTGAAGGAAACACCCATGGGATTAACCCAGAAGTGATCCTCGTGTTCCGGATCGCGCACGGTGATATGCCCGGCCACCCCCTCGTCGAAACCGAATTTGCCGAACAGGCGAAAGGCGGCGGTGAGTTTTCGTTTGCGCTCCTCGCGCACCTGCTCCGGCGGCTGGGTCGTCTCCCCCAGCAGCATGTTCATATTGCCGTTCATCAGGATGGGGTTGGAATCTTCCGTGTCCTTATTTTTTTCCACAGTGGTCATAAGCCGGCCCTTTCGTTGAGTTTGGGTACCGCTGGGAAGCCGTTATAGCACGACTTTTCAGCAGCAGACAGGCAAGCTGACTATTTGACGGCTACGACCACCAACTCTAATATATCCAATAGGGATATACCAAATTGGAGGAACGGCCTGTGACCACCAAAGCCGGCGTTTTCATGTCGAACAAAACACAAGCCGTGCGGCTGCCCAAGGATGTGGCGCTGCCCGACAACGTCAAGCAGGTAGAGATTGTCCGCATGGGGCGGGCCCGCCTGATAGTACCGGTTGACGACAGCTGGGACTCCTGGTTTGCCGGCGAGGGCGTCACCGACGATTTTATGGACAGCCGTGACCAACCAGACGCACAGGAAAGGGAAGACCTCTGATGCTGAGATACATGCTGGATACCAACACGGTAATCTATGTGCTGAAGAACCGGCCCGAAAAGGCCCGCCGGGCCTTCAACGCGCACCACGGGCAGATGTGCATATCCACCGTGACTCTGATGGAACTTATGTACGGCGCCTCGGTTTCCAGTGATCCGGACCGCAACACAAGAGAGGTCGAGAGCTTCACTGCACGGCTGGATGTGCTGCCCTATGACGAAGCGGCAGCCGTCCATACCGGTGAGATTCGAGCCGACCTCAAGAGAAGCGGCAGAAAGGACGCCTCGTACGACAGCATGATCGCGGGGCACGCCCGCTCCAGAGGGCTTGTCGTGGTGACAAATAATGTGAAGGACTTTAAGCGGTTCGATGGGGTCAGGACTGCCAATTGGCTCAAATAACGGCCGTTCGGGGTAGCCGGTATTTGTGGCCATCAAAATTCAAATGAAAGCGCTCCTGCCAAAGATGCCCCCGCCAACCTTCGCGGAGATTTATCCGCCTTGTATAGCGACGATGCGTTTTGGAAATAGTCGCGCGCAACCCATCTTCTGACGAAGGCACCAATACCAAGTGGACGTGGTTCGGCATCAGGCACCAAGCCCAGACTTCTGTACCGTGCATCCGACAAGCATCCGCCAATAGATCGATATACGCTTGATAGTCCTCGTCGCAAATGAAGGTTTGCTGACGCCGATTTCCCCGTTGGGTGACATGATGTGGACATCCGGGAAGAACCACGCGGGCTATTCGTGCCATCTACCTGTCTCTCCAAATTGACTCAGCAAGTATGTATACGGAATTCTGTACAATTCCGTATACTGTCCCCGGAATTCCCGCGTATACTGTCCCCGGAATTCGTCCCCGGAATTCTCATGCCGGATGTAGCTCCCAACCCAAGACTTTATTCAGACTTTTCTGAAACCATCAAGTAAAAAATATGGAGTACACAAATTAATGGCATAATCGAAAATGGGATCGTTACGCCTATTGGCAAAGAGCCATGGGGAGAAAATACTCCATAAGGCCCTGCTGCTAAGGAAATTATAAAAACAAAAAAACCTACAAATATAAACCACTTGCAAATTGAAGGCTTCTTTTTGTTTAATAACAAATATATTGCGTAACAAAATGGCAAAAATCCGAGATATATCCCAATATAATAACCTATAACGATTAGCGAATCTTTATTAGGATGATTTGCAAAGAGAAACAATTGATGAGGCAAAAGGATTAAGCCAAATACCATCGCAAAAAATGTTGGCGCCATTAAAATGGCAGTCTCAGCTAGTATCAACTTTTTCCTAATCGACATTCTTATCGCACTAATAATTTTCTTCCCAATATTTTTTCATTTCAGAATCTAGTGTGTTAAACGCTTTCGCTCCAAAAACGTCATTTGAGAACCCCAGCAACATATGTATTGGCTTGAAGGCATATGGAGAACAAAACGCTTTGTTCACTCCAACTCCATGGGTCAGACTGTAAAGAGCATCCCCTTTATTCATAATAACTCGCGAAATTGTCCCTGGGTACACTACGTGTGTAACCTCAGTAATATTCTGAATTGCGCCCCTCCACGTTCCTTGTAATTCGTGTTGCGTCACTGTCCCTCCAGGAACCATGAATGTTTCCGGAACAGAAAGTGGCGATATATATACTAAAACGCTTTCCCCATCAAGTTGAGTGTACGTAGGCTCCAGCCTCCAACTTGGATAAGAAAAATATCTCAATGCATTGGATTTGACAAAACCTTTATTACAGTTTGGGCTTCCTGAATCGCAAATTTTTGTTAATACATCATAGTGGTGATATGTAACATCGGTTTCGTCAAAAATTTCATCTCCAGGAAAGGGGGCATGTATAATATGATTATCTACATCCACGACTGACTCTAGTGGCCCTCCATCCTTAAAAATCCCTCCTCCATAAACACGTTCAAATACATCTTCTAGAATAATTTCTTCAGCCCTTGTCGGTATTGCAGGACAATCTTTGTTGAGCCTATCAAGCACCCGAGACGTTTCAAGAGCATCTTGATTAAAGGCTGAATAATCAGCTTCTAGAGTTACTTTACCTTGCTCATATCCGTAGACGTGCCAATCAAAAGAGGTACAAACATTAATCCAATGAACGCCCTGAGATTCGCCATTTTCATCAAATATTTCTTGTTTTCTTAAACATGGGGACGGGTTAGAAGTAGATATTCCACAAGCAAGGTCTCTGGCATCGGCTTTACAAGCAGCCATTAGAGAGCTTATACCCAAAAAAGCCTTCAAATTTTTAAGTGACCCAAAATATTTTGTTGCAGGCTGCGTATAATCAACCACTCGTATGGGAACGCTTTCATCAAAAAAGTTTGGATTCAACATCCACTGAGAAAGTTCTGAATAAAAATCCTGATAGGCTTCATTCATAGCGGTAATATGAAAAGGCCCATCCCCTTGAGAACCAGAAAAAACTATTTGATCAAATGAATCAGGTATACTGCCCTTAATTCCTTCAATAACAAGATCAAAATTACCATCCACGTTGGCATCTCTTAGCCTGGTTCTAACTTCTGCTATTGGCCACTGTTGTCCTCGTATCTTTTGGCTGGATGACAAATTGGTAACGAGCACAAGTTCTTTGTTCGCTTGTTGCCTGAGAACAAACTCCTTCACAGGCGCAGGTATCACTATCGGCGTGGCGATATCTCCATGCAATATCACTACCTGTGGTTTCTGGCGGATATAGAGATCGGTGAGGCCGTCGCCGTTGAAATCGCCCTTGCGAACTTCGTAGTTTTCGTCGAACCCCTGACCCAGGGACAAGGCTGGGATAAGGCACAGAAGGAAGGGAAGAAGCAGTTTGGTTTTCATGGCAACAGCCTGTCGCTATGCTGCCGCGGTGCTCCGTGCGGCGGGGGATTATTGTTGGTTTGCGCTGACGAGCGGGGCTGCAATACAGCCCTTTCCATATTTCCTTTTTCTATTTTTCGCCTGCAAGCATGCTCCTACAGTGATTTTGGCAACCTAGCAAGCTGCTTATATGTAGTCAAGCGCATTGGTGTTGACACCGCTGAGCGACCCGTTTCCTCTCTCCCACAAGTGGGAGAGGGGAAGTGGCGAGTTTTATTCCACCGTCACCGACTTGGCCAGGTTGCGCGGCTGGTCCACATCCGTGCCCTTGAGCAGGGCCACGTGGTAACTGAGCAACTGTAGCGGCACGGTACAGTATCGGCGCCAGGCTTTCGGGGGCGTCCGGTACTTCCACCACGATGATGCCCGGCCCGTTGGCGAAGCCGGTTTTGGGGCTGGTGAAGACAAACAGCTCGCCGCCGCGGGCGCGCACTTCCTGCATGTTGGATTTGAGTTTCTCCAGCAACTCGTCGCTGGGGGCGATGGCGATTACCGGCATATCCGCATCCACGAGGGCCAGGGGACCTGCTTGAGTTCGCCGGCGGGGTAGGCCTCGGCGCTACTGAGCTGAAACCTGAAGCCCTCATCTATAGGGAGGTACGCCGAGGCGGAGCGCTGCCGGCCAGGGTCAGGGTCTGCTCTCCTCGCTGTATCTCGACTGCCGTATCTTCCCCTGGCACGGCGCTGTGCATCAGCTCGGCTACATGGCGGCTGTGCTTCACCGGCTCTCCATTCCACGTCAGTAATTGATCGCCGAATTCAAAACCGAGACGTTCTGCGGGAGAGCCTTCTCCCACCCAGCGCACGAAAGTTCCATTCTGGTTGGTGGTAACCGAAAGCGCCCAGCGGGGCCGGCTCTTCCGCATAGGGAAACCGTTGCGATTCACACTCCAATCCATGAATCCGAAAAACCAGGGGTTACGATTACCGGTTCCTATTTTGGGGTTGAGATGCCACTGGTTGTCGCGGCCGAAGCCGATAAGTTGTTGCTGGGCGGCCAGATCCAGGCGCCAATGGCGCTCTTCCCGGCGCAAAAACCAAGGGGAACATTGGCGTTGTTCCAGTGGGTAGCGCACTACCGCAAGATCTCCCCCGCGGGCCGGGCCACGTAGCTCCCTGGCCGGGCCGCAGTCCCGGTAGGCGCGGGCGACGCTGTCCATCTGTGCGGGGGTCATCACCCAATCTTTCAACATCTCCCGGGTATTCCGGGTGTAGATTGCAAGATCGATCCGGTCGTTGCGCCGGGCCATGGCCTGCAGATAGCGTTCCACGGTTTTGGCCGGCGTGTCCGCCGCGGCGACATCCCGCTGTGCGCGTTCGCGGCGCGGCACCTCTCCTTCGCCCAAGCGAGCGGCGGTGCGGGCGCCCGCGCCCCCACTGAGGGCCGGCAGGGTACTGGGATCGAAGGCCTGTTGCCTGGCGGCCTCCTGGGCGCGGGTCACAACCAGTTCGGTAGTCGCGGCGATGCCGTCAGCCACCCGGTCGTGGCGGAAGAAGGGGACCATCTGGCGGTGCTCCAGATAGGCCACAAAGGCGTCCGGGTAGACCCCCTCGAGCGATTGGGATACCTCGATTCTCACTTGGTTGAGCTGTGTGTCCAGCAGCAGCAACAGGCCGCGACCACTGCCGCTTTGCTGGCCCGCACCCAGTTCGGAGAAGAGTGCGAGGGCACGCCGTTCCATGTCGCCGCCAGAGGCGCTGATCACCACCCGGTAATCAATGTCGTGGTCCTCCAGCAGCTGCCGGTGGTGCTGCTGGAGGTAGTCGGCCTGCTCGGGGTTCAACACACGACCGGGATCTCGCAACCAGCGGGGTTCGCCGGCGCAGCCGGCGAACACCATCAGGGAGAACAAAAGCAGCCAGACGAAACGCAGGACGAAATTACTGGAAGGGTAGCGCTTGCGCATCGCGAGCCTCCTGCCCTGCACGGAAATAGGCCTTGCGCTGGAACCCCCCGGCACTGGCGATAAGGTTGGCGGGTACGCTGCGGATTCGGGAGTTGTAGGACTGCACTGCCTCATTGAAACGCATGCGGGCCACATTGATACGGTTTTCAGTGCCTTCCAGTTGCGCCTGCAAGCCCAGGAACTGGTCGGCGGAGCGCAGGTCCGGATAGTTCTCCACTACCGCGAACAGGTGCCGGGCGCTTTCCGCCAGTTTTCCCTGACTGGCGGCGATGCGATCCAGCATCTGCTCGTCGCCGGGGATCGTTCCGTTAGTAGCACCGACAGCTTGTGCGGCTTCTGTGTGAGCCCGGATGACCGCATCCATGGCCCCGGCCAAGGGGGCGCTGCGCTGTTCCGTCAGGCTTTCCAGAGTGGCTCTCTCGTGGTCCAGGTAGCGCGACACGCTGTCTACCAGTTGCGGAATCAGGTCGTGCCGGCGCTGGTAGTTGCTCTCCAGTTGCGACCAGGCGGTGTAGGCAGCCTCTTCTCGCGAAACGATACTGTTGTAGGCCCAGCCGGCAGCTATGGACAGTATTGCCAGTGGAACCAGCAAAATCAGCGCCAGGCTGGTAGTGCGTGGCAACATGGTTTGAACCTCTCCCGTTTGATTATCTGTATGCATCCATTGTTCGATGTCCTGCACTTGCGAAACGCTGTCGGTACCAAGTAACAGGGCCGACAGCGCGATCAGTAACAGCAGGACAATCAGCGCCGCTGGCAACCAACTGCGCCAGGTTTGTCTGGGGGCGGGCGGTGTGGACGCGGGGTTGGCCTGTTCCATGGCGGCGTACAATTGTCTCGCCTGGTCGGCGCTGATGCGCTTTTCCGCCAGCATCCGCTCTATGCGTTCATGAGGTTCCACCGTTCAGCTCCCTAATTTGCCTGGCGGCCTGTTCGGGGGGGATATCCCCCCTCTCCACGGCCTTCAATAGTGCTTCACTGCGCTGGCGATCGGCCTCGGCGAGACGGTTCAACTCCTCGATCAGATCATCCAACCGCTTGCGCAGGGTGGGGTAGCTGATGTTCATGTCCTGGGCCAGGGCTTTCAGGTTGCCCCCCGCCAGCAGGAAGCTCTCCGCCAGGCGCATCAAGTCCGGTTCCAGCCGCGCCAGCCGGGGCAGGAGAAAATCCCCCTCGAAGCCGACACCACAACTTTCGCAGTGCAGCCGCTGGAGACCGAGTGTAGAAGCACATATGGAACATTTCACGGACGAAATTAAATATTATTAAAAATAATTCGTCAAGAATTTAATTTTTAAAAACCAATAGGGGTTGGTTCAGAAGCTTGAGACAAGAGATGAATTTTTGGTGCGAGCCGGGCGGTGAAGGCTCCCGTGGGAGCCTCTGTGTTTTGGAAACAGCCTATTCCACCGTTACCGACTTGGCCAGGTTGCGCGGCTGGTCCACGTCGGTGCCTTTGAGCAGGGCCACGTGGTAACTGAGTAGCTGTAGCGGCACGGTGTACAGGATCGGCGCCAGGCTTTCGGGGGCGTCCGGTACTTCCACCACGGTGATGCCCGGCTCGCTGGCGAAGCCGGCTTTGGGGCTGGTGAAGACAAACAGCTCGCCGCCGCGGGCGCGCACTTCCTGCAGGTTGGATTTGAGTTTCTCCAGCAACTCGTCGTTGGGGGCGATGGCGATCACCGGCATGTCCGCGTCCACGAGGGCCAGGGGGCCGTGCTTGAGTTCGCCGGCGGGGTAGGCCTCGGCGTGGATATAGGAGATTTCCTTCAGCTTGAGCGCGCCTTCCAGCGCGATGGGGTATTCCACACCGCGGCCGAGGAACAGGGCGTGGTGCTTCTCGGCGAAGGCTTCGGAGGTGGCCCGTACCAGCTTGTCCAGGCCGGTGAACTGCTCCATCAGTTCCGGCAGGCGGTGCAGGGCCCCGACCAGCTCCGCTTCCCGTTCCGCGGGCATACCGTTGGCCCTGGCCAGGGCGATGCAGAACAGCTGCAGCGCCACCAGCTGGGTGGTGAACGCCTTGGTGGAGGCCACGCCGATCTCCGGGCCCGCCAGGGTCATCAGTGACATTTCCGATTCGCGCACCAGGGAGCTGTTGGGCACATTGCAGATGGCCAGTGAGGCCAGGTAGCCCAGCTCCTTCGCCTGGCGCAACGCAGCCAGGGTGTCGGCGGTCTCGCCGGACTGGGAGATGGTGACGAACAGGGTACCCGGACGAACCGCGGTTTTGCGGTAGCGGATCTCGCTGGCCACCTCCACGGAACAGGGCACACCCGCCCAGTCCTCCAGCCAGTAGCGGGTCACCAGGCCGGCGTGATAGCTGGTGCCGCAGGCGACAATCTGCACCTGCTTCACCTGGGGCAGTAGCTCGTTGGCGCGGGTGCCCAGGGCCTCGGCGAGCACGCTTTCCGCACCGATGCGGCCGGCGAGGGTGGCGGCCGCCACTTCCGGCTGCTCGAAGATTTCCTTCTGCATATAGTGGCGGTAGCGGCCCTTGTCCGCGGCGTCGTGGCCGCCGTCCAGTTTGTGCACCGGGCGGCTGACCTCCTCGCCGCTCCTGTCGCGTATGGCGATGCCGGCGGCGGTGATCTCCGCCACGTCGCCCTCCTCGAGGAAGATAAAGCGGTCGGTGACCTGGCGCAGGGCCATGGGGTCGGAGGCGATAAAGTTCTCCTCGATACCAACGCCCACCACCAGGGGACTGCCGGAGCGGGCACAGACCAGGGTGCCCGGCTCGTCGGCGCTGATCACCCCCAGGGCGTAGGCGCCGTCGAGCTGCCCGATGGCGGTGGTGACCGCTTCCATAAGGCTGCAGCCCTCGCCCGCCAGGGAGTGGATCAGGTGCACCACCACTTCGGTGTCGGTATCGGAATCGAACTGGTAGCCCCGCGCCTGCAGGTCGGCGCGCAGCGGCTGGTGGTTTTCGATGATGCCGTTGTGCACCAGGGCGATATGTTCCGAGCGGTGCGGGTGGGCGTTGCCGTCCGAAGGGACGCCGTGGGTGGCCCAGCGGGTGTGAGCGATGCCCAGGCGGCCGGTGGCGGGGTCGGCGGCGAGCCGGGACTCCAGGTCCGCCACCTTGCCCTGGCTCTTGCGCAGTTGCAGCTGGCTGTTCCCGTCCAGCAGGCAGACGCCGGCGGAGTCGTAGCCGCGGTACTCCAGACGGCGGAGCCCCTCCAGCAGGATTTCATTGACGTTGCGCTGGGCCAGCGCGCCGACGATTCCACACATATTCGTTTACCTCTCGCAAGTTATAGAGTGGTTGTAGGAGCGGCGGGGCGGCTATCCGCCCGTGGCCGCCATCGGTGGTTTTCGCGAAGTCCGATCGCGGCCATGGGCCGCTCCTACAGGGGGGCGCGGATTACCCGCACGCCTTGGGATTCCAATTTCCGCTGTGCTTCTTCCTGCAGGCCGCTGTCGGTCACCAGGGTGTCCACCTGGCCCCAGGGCAATTCCAGGTTGGGGATGCGGCGGCCCACCTTGCTGGATTCCGCCAGCACAACCACCTCCCGCGCTACGTCGGCCATCACCCTGGAGAGGCCTATCTGTTCGTTGAAGGTGCAGGTGCCGCGCTCCAGGTCGATGCCGTCGGCGCCGATAAAGGCCCGGTCGAAGTCATAGCCTCGCAGCACCTGTTCCGCCACCCGGCCCTGGAATGCCTCGAAATGGGGGTCCCAGGTGCCGCCGGTCATCAGCAGGGTGGGTTCGTTCTCCAGCTCGCGCAGGGCGTTGGCCACGTGCAGTGAGTTGGTCATCACTACCAGGCCGCGTTTGCGATCCAGTTCGGGGATCATCGCCGCGGTGGTGCGGCCGTAGTCGATCACTATGCGGTGGTGGTCGGGAATCAGCGCCGCGGCGGCGCGGCCGATGGCGCGCTTCACCTCTGAGGGAGCCTCTTCCGCCACCATTTCCCGCGGCACCGGAATGGCGCCCCCGTGGCGGCGCAGCAGCAGGCCGGCACTCTCCATGGCGGTGAGGTCCTTGCGAATCGTAACTTCTGAGGTTTCGAATTGCCGCGCCAGTTGCTCCACACTGGCCTCGCCGGCTTCGTTGAGCTGTTCCAGTATGCGATGGCGGCGTTGAAGGGTGTTGCGTTTGGACATGGCCAGTTAAGTTTCGGTTTGAAACTTAACAATAGCAAAACGAAAGATTAATTCCCACAGTAATTTTTGAAGGGTTTTTAGGGGGCTTTGATCGTAGGGTGCGCCGTGCGCACCGCTGACGATGTTGGTGCGCGCGGCGCACCTACGAAGACAGGGACTCCATCAATGATTTCAGGAAACGCGCCAGTTCGCCGCCGGTAACCGCCCGGTGGTCGGCGCTGATGGAGAGGGGGAGGAGGGGGCGCACGGCGGGTTTGTCGTCCACCGCCACCACTCCCTGAAAGACTCCGCCGGCACCCAGGATCGCCACGGTGGGCGGCAGCACTACCGGTGTGGCGTAGCGGCCGGCCATGCCGCCGAAGTTGGACAGCAGTAGGGTGGCGCCCTGCAGGTCCTCCCGGGCGATGCCGGTCTCGCGGGCCTGCTCTTTGTAATCCTCTATCTGTTTCAGCAACTCTTCGTCGGAGCGCGCGGCCACATCCCTGAGTACGGGCACGTAGAGACCGCGGGGGGAATCCACCGCCAGGCCGATATTGACCGTTGCGGAGGGGGAGAGAGTGTCGTTTTCGTAGAGGGCGTTCAGGTTCGGTTCGGCGGCGCTGGCCTTTTGCACGGCGCGGATCAGGCGCAGGGTGGCGGACTGCTCGCCCCACCAAGTGGAGATGTCCACCTGGTCGCACAGGGTCATGGGCGCCACCTGGTCGCGGGCCCGGCTCATGGCCAGGGCCATGGCGCGGCGGGCGGGGGAGGCTCCTTTTGCGGGCGCTTTGGCCGGGCGCTTCTCCTCCTGCGCCCGCTCCGGCTTCCGCCCGGCCAACTCGCGCACCTCGTCGGCGGTGAAGCGCTCTCCTTGCGGTTGCCGCTGGCTGAGGTCCACTCCCAGGCGGCGGGCCAGGGCGCGGACCGCGGGAGTTGCGGTGCGGTGTACCGGCGCGCGGGGGGCGGCTTCTTCACCCAGGGTTTGTCCGCTTTGCTGGATTCTGCCGACCACTGTGCCGGCGTCGGAGGATTTTTCTTCGGAGGGAGGCCGATCGCGGCCATGGGCGGACGGCCGCCCCGCCGCTCCTACAGGGGGGGTCTCTCTGTCTTCTGTTTTCTGTTCCCTGTCCTCTGAATTGGCGAAGCCCACCAGGGGCTGGCCGACGTCGATGGTGTCGTCCTTGGCGGCGTAGAGCTTTCCTACAGTGCCACTCCAAGGGGCGGGCACATCCACCAAAGCCTTGGCGGTCTCCACGGTGACCAGGCTCTGGTTGACGGCGACGGTTTCGCCCTCGGCCACGTGCCACTCGCGGATCACCGCGTCCTGAAGGCCCTCGCCCAGGTCCGGCAGCGTGAAGATTTTCATTTCGCGCCCTCACCTGGATAGTCCAACGCGGTGCGGGCCGCAGTGAGCACTTGCTCCGTGTCGGGCAGGTAGCTGTTTTCCAACTGGTAGTAGGGCATCACCGTATCGTAGCCGGTGACCCGCTGCACCGGCGCCTTGAGCAGGTCGAAGGCGTATTCGCCGATCTGCGCGGCGATCTCCGCGCCCAGGCCACCGAAACGCGCCGCCTCGTGTACCACCACGCAGCGGCCGGTCTTCTCCAGGGAGTCGATCACGGTGTGGATATCCAGCGGCTTGAGGGTGGCCGGGTCGATGACTTCCGCCTCTATGCCCTCTTCGGCCAGCTGTTCCGCGGCCTCCAGGGTCTCCTTCAGCGAGGCGCCCCAGGAGATCAGGGTGATATCGGTTCCCTCGCGCAGCACGAAACAGCGGTCCAGGGGCAGGGCCTCGCCGTTGTCCGGTACCTCCTGTTTGGCGGCGCGATAAATGCGTTTGGGCTCCAGGAAGATCACCGGGTCCGGGTCGCGGATCGCCGCCAGCAGCAGGCCGTAGGCGCGGGCGGGGGAGGAGGGCACCACCACGCGCAGCCCGGGGATATGGGCGAAGATGGCCTCGGTGCTCTCTGAGTGGTGTTCCGGCGCATGGATGCCGCCGCCAAACGGCGCGCGGTAGACGATCGGGCAGGACAGGCGCCCGCGGGTGCGGTTCCGGTAGCGCGCGGCGTGGTTGAGGATATGGTCCAGACCGGGGTAGATGAACCCCATAAACTGGAACTCGGCCACCGGGCGCAGACCCTGGGCGGCCATGCCCACGGCGATACCGGCGATCATGGTTTCCGCCAGCGGAGTGTCCAGAACCCGCTCGGGGCCAAAGGTTTTCTGCAGGCCCTCGGTAGCGCGGAAGACGCCGCCGTTGACGCCCACGTCCTGGCCGAACACCACCACTTTGGGGTCCGCTTCCAGTTCGTGGGCCAGGGCCTGGTTCACCGCTTCCAACAGGGTGATCTGCGCCATCACTGCTCCCCGGCCAGTTGGTCGTATTGTTCCAGGAAGGCCTCAGGCAGCCGGGCGTAGAGGTGGTCGAACATCGCCGTGGGTTTATCTTTGGGGCGCTCGGCGTGGACGCGCAGGGATTTCTCCATCACCTCCGCCAGCTCCCGCTGCAACTCCTCCTCTTGTTCGTCGCTCCACAGGTCCTCGTCGCGCAGATAGCGGCCGAGGCGGATCAGGGGCTCGCGCTTCCAGGCCTCGCGCACCTCCTCCTCGGGCTGGTAGCGGCTGGCGTCGTCGGCGGTGGTGTGGTCGCAGAGGCGGTAGCTGGTGGCTTCAATCAGGGTGGGGCCCTCGCCGTTGCGCGCGCGCTCGATGGCGTCCGCCACCGCAGAGCGCACCGCGATTACGTCGTTGCCATCCACCTGCAGGCCGGGGATGCCGGCGGCGATGGCCTTCTGGGCGATGGTTTTCGACGCGCTCTGGGCGCTGCGGGGCACCGAGATGGCCCATTGATTGTTGTTGATCACGAACACCGCCGGCAGCTTCCAGACACCGGTCAGGTTCAGGGCCTCGTGGAAATCGCCCTTGGAGGTGGCGCCGTCGCCGGCGCTGGCCACCGCCACCCGCGGCGGTTCGCCCAGCTGTTCGCGCTTGTACTTGAGGGCGAAGGCCACGCCGGCGGCGTGCAGCAGTTGGGTGGCGATGGGAACGCAGAGGGGCAGGTCCTCGCGGGCGTGGCGGAAATCCTGCCCGCGCTCGTCGCCGCCCCAGATGTCGAGGATCTCCTCGATCTTGACGCCCCGCTCCAACAGCGCGCCGCTCTCCCGGTAGTAGGGGCAGTAGACGTCGCTTTTCTCCAGCGCGCTGCCGGTGCCCACGCCGATGGCCTCCTGGCCCAGGCTGGAGGGGTAGGTGCCCAGCTGTCCGGTGCGCTGCAGCTTGACCGCGCGGTCGTCCACCAGCCGCGCCAGGGCCATCTGCCGGTAGAAGGCGAGCAGGGTGTCGGGGGTGGCGAAGCCCGGGAGTTCCTGGGTGGCGCGACCCGCCTCGTCCAGGTACTGCAGGTGCGCAATATCGAAGGAGGCGAGCAGGTGCATTCTGGGTTTATGCATCGGGCAATTCCTTATGTTCCCGAAGCGCAAGTGTAACGGATGGGGGCGGCCTACCGGCCCGATGAGGAGGAATTTTCCGCCTGATTCGTAGGGGAGAATTCGCCCTGCAACTATTCGTCGTTCCGGCGCAGGCCGGAACCCAGTTGCCACCGAACTGGATACCGGCCTGCGCCGGTATGACGAAGCAATGGGGCGTGATTTGAACTGAGGTCAGCTTTTCTTGGAAGGCCGCTGCCAGCCGGTGATGTTCCGCTGCCGGCCGCGGGCCACCGCCAGTTCCTCCTCGCCCACCTCCCGGGTGACGGTGGACCCGGCGCCCACCGTGGCCCCGGCGCCCACACTCACCGGGGCCACCAGCGCGGTGTTGGAGCCGATAAAGGCACCGTCGCCGATCTCGGTGCGGAATTTGTTCACGCCGTCGTAGTTGCAGGTGATGGTGCCGGCGCCGATATTGACCCCCTCTCCCACGATGGCATCGCCCACGTAAGACAGATGATTGACCTTGCTGCCACGGCCGATCTGCGCCTTCTTGGTCTCGACGAAATTGCCCACCTTGGCGCCCTCAGCCAATTCTGTGCCGGGGCGCAGGCGCGCGAAGGGGCCGACGGTGCAGGCTTCGCCCACCCGGGCGTCCTCGATCACGGAGTTGGCCTCCACGCGCGCGCCATCGGCGAGTATGCAATTCTTCAGCAGGCAGTTGGGGCCAATTTTCACGCCGTTGCCAAGGGTCACCTCGCCCTCGAACACGCAGTTGATATCGATACAGACATCGGTGCCACAGTTCAGCCTGCCGCGAATATCGAGACGCGCCGGGTCCAGCAGGGTGACGCCGGCGGCCATTAGCGCCCCGGCCTGGCGGCGCTGCAGAGCGCGCTCCAGCTCTGCCTGCTGTGCACGGCTGTTGACCCCCGCCACCTCCAGCGGGTCGCTGGCACGCACACCGGTGACGGCGATACCTTCAGCGACTGAACGGGCCACCACGTCCGTGAGGTAGTACTCCTTCTGCGCGTTGTCGTTGGACAGTTCTGGCAACCACTCCGCCAGCAGTTCCGCCGGCGCGGCGAGGATGCCGGTATTGATCTCGCGGATCGCCAGGGTGTCGGCGTCGGCGTCCTTCTCCTCCACAATCGCCAGCACACGCCCGGCGTCATCGCGCACTATGCGCCCGTAGCCGGCGGGGTTGGCCACCTCCACCGACAGCAGCGCCGGCCCTTTGTCGGAAGCCGAGAGCAAAGACTGCAAAGTGCCGCTCCGTACCAGCGGCACGTCGCCGTAGAGCACCAGCACGGTCGAACCCTTGCGGAAGTTGGGGATCGCCTGGGCCACCGCGTGGCCGGTGCCCAACTGCTCCGCCTGCTCGACGAATTGCACCCCGCTGTCGGCAAAGCGCTCCCGCACCAGGTCCGCGCCGTGGCCCACCACCACGGTGATGGAGACCTCGCCCAACAGCCGGGCGGCGTCGATCACCCGGCCCAACATGGGCACGCCGCCAATGGGGTGCAGCACCTTGGGCAGGTCCGAGTGCATACGGGTGCCTTTGCCGGCGGCGAGGATAACGATATCGATGGTCATGATTGGGGAAATAACATTACTGATGAGGGCGCTCATTGTGCAGACTGGGCAGGCGGGGGACAAGTCGGGCCCCAACAGGTCCTGGTGATGGGGGATTTTCACATGACGCGACTCCAGGCGAATTCGGACCGGAATTTAAACTTCGCCCCCGCATTTCATTGGGCAAGCCGCAGGCAGCGTTCATATTCATCCCAGTAGCCGCCCGGCTGGCGGCGGTAGGGACCAACCTTGTCGCGGCGCGACTGGTCGCGGGCTATGCGGCGGCAGGCCGATTTGAGATCGCGATAGCTGCCAAAAGGGCCGCCGTCGCGGTAGCGGTAGCGGCCGTAGTTGGGGTAAAGATTGTCACGGTCCGCGCCGTAGTCGGGATAGGACGGGTAGGCCGGGGGTATTTCCTGGGGTTCCGGAGCCTGGGCTTGTGGAGCCGGAGGTTGTGGAGCTGAGCGCTGCGGAGCCGGAAGCGCGTAGAGTTTCGTCGACGCACTGTAGTCGCGCCAGCCAGGGGGCGGGGTGACCACCGTATAGTCGCCGCCACGGGGGTCGTACAGGAAAAAGGTGCCGTCGGAGGTAATAGAGTAGCGGTCGCCGCTGATGGTGAGATTGCTGGCGCCGCCGGGAACCGAAGGCACCCGCGCGCCCAGCGGCGGCTCAACACGTCGGTAACCGCCGTTTTCCGGGCGATAGAAGGAACCGCCCCAATAGTAGTAGGTCTCACCGCGCACCAACAGCTGCGAGGCGCCGGTGGGGACCTCCGGCACCCCGCCCTGGGGCCAGGCGAGCGCGGCAGTGAGGCAGAACAGAAGTGCAATGGCGTAGCGCATGACGGCATTCCCGCGGTTGCATACTGTTCAGAGTTTATGCTGCGGCAGTGCCAATCCCCAGAACGGAAGAAAGAACCAAACCGACGATAGGTCGGCTCTGCAGAAACTCCCCCGGAGTTTCCGCTGCCTTCCGAGGACGGCACGGCCTGATCGCGGTGAGCCGATTCCCCAGGGGATTCTGAACAGGCTGGATAGAGGTTATGAATATCAGGCTGAATACCGTGACGATATCGACCGATGGCGACCGATGGCGACAAGTTTCAGTTCCGCCCGCGATCAAATCCCTTCGATCACCAAGGGCAAACTGATTCCACCGATCAACCAAGTAATAGCGATACATGCCAGTCCCAACAGTATCCTGTCATTCAGGTGATCCGTCTTGAATCCCGGCAGGCCGCGATCCCGCCAGCGCCAAACCAGAAAAAACAGGCTCAGCGCGATAAATGCCAGATCCAGAAACAGGGTGTAATCGACCGAAAAATACTCCCTGTCGGTGAGACTTCTGGCCGCATCGGCCTCCGGCAGCATCCCCAGGGCGGCAAAGCCATAGTGCATGACAATCGCGCTGGTGATCAGAATAACCAGAAATACACCGAGGATATAAAGCGCCATCTTCCAGCCGTAGTACTGCGCCTGGATGCGCAATACCGGCAGCACCACCAGGTCGCTGAAAATAAATGCCATGATGCCGGCGAAGCTGACGCCGTTTCCAAACAATACGGCAGCCAGCGGGATATTGCCCATGGAGCCGATAAAGGTAAAAAACGCCGCCACCGGCCCCACCAGGCTCTGCAGCAATACTTCCCAGAAAGCCGGATCGCCGCTGCCGGCGCCGACGAACAGCGTCTGGAAGAATTTGCGCGGCACAAATGTGGCGATAATGCCGGCGACGGTAAAACCGATGGTGACATCCCGCCACACCATATGCCATTCCATCACATAGCGATCGGCCACCCGCCGCCATCCGTCGCGGCTGCGGATCAGCTTTTTCCAGTCGGGTATTTCCTCTTCATCACCGGCACTCTCCGCTTCGCGGGCCCGCTCGCGCGCGTTATCGATCAGCTTTTTCGGCCCGGTGAGAGAAACCAGCAGCCACATCAGCAGGATCAGCAGCAGGCCCCCCAGATATTCCCCGACCACGAACTGCCAGCCAAGAAACAACGCAATCACGATACCCAGTTCGATCACCAGGTTGGTAGACGCCAGCAGGAAGGCGAGAGAGGGAACAAATCCCGCGCCTTTGGAGAAGAGCGCACGGGTGGTCGCCAGGGCGGCGAAGGAACAGGAACTGGATATAAAGCCGAAAAAACCCGCCAGCGCGATATCCCGGGCCCCGGTTTCTCCCATAGTCTGCCGCATGCGACGCCGGGATACGAAGACCTGGATCATACTGCTGATCAGGTAACCCAGGCCAAAGGCCCAGAACGCCATCCAGAACAGTCCCAAGGTTGTGGTTGCCGCCTGGTGCCAATTGGCGAGTAGACTCTGCATAGGCAGGACGCTTTCGATTGCCGGGGAATCAATCTGTGAGTGTAGCCATATCACCGGCCCGGGCTCCCGATAATCCCGGATTGGTGACGTTTTATTAGTGCGTGGTGGTCCTGGGCGTGATGCTGATGGCACTGCCATCGGCGGTGATGGCGCTGTATGGGGGAGGGCGCTCGTTGGCGGTGATGCTGAGGAAGATCAATACCACGCGCCGGTGGAACAGGCGGACGCGTGGCGTGAACTGCTGACTGAGCGCATGAACAAATTTGTTGCCGAGCGGGAGTTCGACGTGGTCTTCACCACCGACCCCGACTATCTCTGACACAGCTCACCGCTGTTTGGGGGTAGCGATATAGCCGGGCGGGATCAGGGGACCATCGTCCAGCGTTGATTGCTGCCACCCCAGTCCGACCAGGTCCCGACATTGTCACCGGCATGAGTTCCGTAGCCGTCAATCACTTGCTGTGCCGCGGCGCGCACGGCGATGGAGCCATTGTCATTCAGCGTAAAACGCTGGTGATCATTGCCGTTGCAGGCCCTGATAGTCAGGTTGGCGCCATTTTCAAAAACACCGCCGTTGTCCAGGCAGAAGGCGGGGTCGTGCTTGCTGCGGATCTCTCCGGTGTCAGCATCGTAGCTCCATTTCTGCCAATTGCTGTCATTACAGTGCCACTGATGGACATCGGTGCCGGAGGCCAAGACGCCACCGGTAATATCCAGGCACAGATCGGAAGCATTGTTCACCAGTTGGACATATTCGCTAAGTTTCGGATATCCCGACGGCCTGTACCGGTTTATATCCCCGAGGAAAGAGCTGTTTCTCACCGGCAGGTTCGCCGATCCATAGTTGAATCCGTTCAAGCGGTTGCGTATCTCCCTGTTGTCCAGGCCATCGCCGTAGAACTGGTACCAGCTGACAATATCGGGGGTCACAAAAGAGCCGTAGGGGTTTTCCGCATACTCGTTGTCCTTGGCGAAGCGGAAGGCGTGGGTGCCAATTCCATCCTTGTGGTAGACGATTTTCAGATGGCCGTTCTCGAACGGCAGCTGTGACGCGGGCGCAGTGGTCAGATCCCCGTGCGCACTGTAGCTTCCGTGGGTTACCACGCCATTGGTGGTCCAGACCGCGGCGTACTCCCAATCGTGACGGTGGCCGCTTTTGATGCCATTGAGTATCTGGTCCTTTTCAAAGTACAGGGCGTAGAAGTGGCCACAGTAAGTGGAACCGCCACTTTCCGTACAGACATATCTATGCACGGTGTTGGAGGTGTCGAGAAAATTGCTTGACCGACAGGCGCCGGTAATGCTGCCCGTGGGTTTAAGACCGCCATTTTGCTGTCCGTTGCGGCTGATCCCGGCGCTCGGCAGGCAGCCGTCGGTGTCGAAGTCGAATACCGGGGCAATGGATTCGGCATCAACCTCTGTGGGCAAAGCTTTGTCCAGTTTTGCAAAGTCGCTGGCATAGGTCGATACAGAGGCAGCTGCAGCGACAAGCAGCGTAGAAAAGGCCTTATTGAAACTCATAAATTTCCCTCATTATAGATAGGCTTGAGCGGTGTTCGAGCTTTTTATGTTATGCGAGGGTATATTAAATGGATAAATGGATAACAGTAAATGTAAATCCACGCTATATTTAAAAAATGAGAAGGCCGTCTACTGCTGTATCCCAATCGCCCACACCATAATGTAACAGGGCGGAAAACGAGAGCAGCGTAACAGCAGCCCTCAACCGGACTACTTCTCCCCGGCCTTTTCCTCGGAATCGTAGGGTGAGGCTTCAGCTTCCAGGGATTCCAGAATCTTCTTCGCCCTGGAGCGTTGTTTTCCGGAATGACTCCAGGCCACTACGTTTTCCAGGAAAGGCCGGGCCAGATCGGCTCTGTCGATAGATGCCAGATAAAAGCCGATTGAGGAATTGAGGAGCAGGTTGCCCGGCTCGCGCCGATAGGCGGCCATCATGGTTTTGGATACCTCCAAGTGCTCGCCGTTCAACCGCTGTGCCATCCAAAGAGCGCGATAACCGGGCAGGTGCGCGGGGTTCATCTCAATCGCCGCCTTTGCGTTCTGCACAGCCTCTCGGTAGAGGGCTTCATCCCACTCACCGGACTTTTTTGTCATTCGCAGCCTTTTCACGTAGTAAAGCGCCAAATTGGCTGCTGTGCGGTAGTCTTTAATCTTGGCCGACTCGGTTATCTCCACCATTCGTACGGCGGCCGGCTTGTCTCCGGAATGGAGTTTGATTTTTGCCAACAGGGCATAGCTTTCCTGCCAGCCAGCGGATTTCTTATCGGCTTCATTCAGGTATTCCTCCGCCAGTTCATCATTGCCAAGGACCCACGCCTTTTCCCCAAGCAGAAAATTCCATTCGTTGTTGTTCATTTCGCGCGTTTGAATAACCCCTTCGTACTGAGGGATAGTCAACTTACGACTGCGCAGCCGGCCCCGCGCATACTGGTTCAGCTCCGTCTGCATTTCATCCAAGGGTTTACCATAGTGTTCTTCAAAAGCTTCCAATGGATCTTCGCCATTTTTTAGAGCTTGGAAGTAATTGTTGGTTTCCTGATCGTAGGATTTTCCTGCGTAATCCACTCCGAACTGCAGATAGTGGGTGAAGAGCCAGGCTCCCGCGTAGAAACTGTTGGCGTATAGGGGGCTGTAATTTTCAGTATCCGGTTTCAGTATTTCCCGAAGAGGCAGCGGCCTCGAGCCGGCTCCCCTGCCACTAAAGGCGTACATTCTCCACTTGGGCGCCTCCCCGATCCACACGCCATCTTTCGTAAGCCTGGCACTGGCTAGAAACTCGGCAAAGCCCTCTGAAAACCACTTGGGGTAGGTGGACTGACCGCGCTGGCGCATAAGGTGATGCACATATTCATGAAAGGTCACTCCGCCATCCGAAATACTTCCGGCGTTCGCTTTTGCGAAAATCAACGGCCCTTCCCAGGTATCAGTATAGATGCCTGCAATATGGTCTTTTCCGACAAATTCCTTGAATTGCCTGGAGCTGTTGAAATAGAAAACCTGCAAGCGCTGATTTTCCGCCGAGGCTTCCTGTCTGGTGACAAAAAGAACCGCCTGGCGAAACCTTTCCATATCCCGAATCAGGTTGTTCACCCGCTTCTCAGAAGTATCAGAATAAACAGTAAAGTACTCAGAACGATATTCGCGCCAATCTCTGGCCGCGGCGAGAGGGGAAAACACAACTGAAAGCAAAATAAGGGGAGTGAGGAGACTTCTAAGAGGGATTCTGCTGCTCATGGACCGACCTGTTTTTCTTATTGAAATTCAACGGTTGCTATTGGGGCGTATGGCCAACGCCCGCTCAAATACAGAGTATACTTCAAGTGCAAAAAAGCAGCCGAGGCTGCTTCCGCCGTCGAACCGAAGTTCCGAGCGGCATTCCTTAGCCCTACCTTACTGCAGTGTCAGCACGAACAAGCCGTTGGTCCGGTCGCTGACGAGGATATTTCCGGATGGCAAATACGGGTAAACGCTCCAGGCCCCTGAAAAATCCACAGCATCGTCCGCAGGGAAGGTATCGAAAAACGCGACCTCGGTGAGTTGGCCATTAGCCAGGTCGTCGAACTCGAGCACGCGCAATCCCGACGTGTAACTGGCCTCAAACACATGATTGCCCGTCACGTACAGGTTGTGATCGATAGAAGATGTCGCGGCCTCGTAGGCAGAGATGTACACCGGCATGTCGAGATCGGTGACGTCGAAGATGTGCATTCGCGTCGGCACATTGAAATCGATCTCGTCAAGTTCATCGCCGAGAAGGAAAAAGCGCTGGTCTTCGCTCAACCACCCCTGATGCGAGAAACCGGACTCTGGATACGGCGTCAATGAAAGCTGCAACGGCGAAGATTTCATCGTAACGTCAGTAATCTCGAGCCGGGCGACACCACCGTCCGGTGCGTTCGGGTCTGGCGCCTCAAGGTTTGCGGCACTGAAACAAATCTCGCTGTCCGCATGATCCGGGTCCGGCCCTATGTAATCGACGCACTGGGTATCATGTGTGTCAATGGCCGAATGGCAGCCAGAAAACATCGGGTTGACTGGCGTGCTGATATCGATCATGTGCAGGCCTTCGCCACATGTGTTCGTTCCAACGGCGTACGCGAATCCCGACGCTTCGTTGATTGCAAGGTTATGCGCGTTGGCGAAGTCGCCGTAAACGACGTCGGCCGTGAACGTCTGCGGCGCTGACACATCGCGAAGGCGCGTCAAATCGAAGACCTGCATACCGTGCGCGCCTGCCGCATCGGCGACGATAAATGCGTGATCGTTGAAGACCTTGATGTCGCGCCAGGAGGAATCGATCGTTTCGGTCGGCAGCACGCCCAGAAAGACCGGCGCTTCGGCATCTGTGACATTGACGAAGGCCGTGCCGCTTGTCATGCCCATCAGGGCGTACTCGTCGTGAGTCTGTGAATCGACCCACCCCCACAGGTCATTACCGGCCGTGCCGCCCATATCCTCGAACGGGACCCGGCTCCTGAGATCGATGCCCGAGCACGAAAAATCCTCGGCGTTACCGTTCACACACATCTTGGGCCCTGTGCTCAAACTCGCCGGAGGCGAACTTGGTGGTGGTTCCGGCGGCTCCGGTGTGGATGAATCACCCCCACCGCCGCCGCAGCCCGTGAGTGCAACAAGTGATAAGGCAAGGACAAGCGAAACGACTCGATGCTCCACGACAATCTCTCCCAAAAGAAGGCCCGATCCGAAACTTTACTCTGTGTCCTTAGGACGCGGATTTCTACGCTAAATTAAAAGATGCTGTCCCTGGAACTCCCGAAACTCCAACAAGTTACCGTGGAGGATCGTTTATTTTTTAAACAACCTTAACCCTTCGCAAGGCTCGAGTTCTAATGCCCGGCAATACTGGACGTATTCTCCTACATCTAGTCGCCGCTCGGCTGTCTCAATCTTGCTAACGAAAGAATGGGGCTCTTTGATGATTTCAGCCAAATCCCTCATCGAGTACCCCCGCGCAAGCCTTCCCGCCTTCAGCCAAGCGATTAAGCGCAAATATTCTTCTGAGTGAATTGACTTTTTCATTTGTCCCCATTATGGGAACATGTTAGGTTGTACCCAAAACAGGTACAGCCTTCCTGATTCTTTAAATCTATTTGGTCAAATAAAGAGCAATTCTGGGGTACCTCAGCTACAAGAAAGAGGAAAGTGGTTCGTGGTAGTGATGTTGTCTCTATGCCCAGGGCAAGCCAGTCGATAGCGGTATTTGAAAAAGGAATTTGTGAATGAAAACAATACTTGCAGTATCTACTTGGGCCCTTGCATTTCTAATAATGTCTGGTTGTAGTAAAGGTTCAATGAAATCTGTCGTTTATCATTTTTTTGAATCATTGAAGAATGGAGACAAAGAATCTCTGGAAAACCTGTTTATTGCTGAGAGTGAGTTCATTGAAAAAACCAAATCCGCTGAAAGAGATAATACGAAGTACCAGAATATATCAGATATTGAAATCAGATTACATTACCAAGAAATTAAAAGTAAGTTCTTTGATGAAATTGAACAAATACTTTATCAAGTAAGACAGCATGGTGGCTGGTCTAATGCAAATCTAGACGTAGTTTCTATTAATAGAGAAAACCGTAAAATAGAATCTTTTGGAGCCTTAATTAACTTTAAGCAGCCAGAAGAGGCTTTCACCATAAGATTGGATGGTATTGTAGATTCAAATCAAAAAAGATGGGCCTTTGCCCCCTATGTCAGAATAGTTGTCGCCTCTACTAAACCGGAGAAAGCAAGACGGGGAGGTAATTTGCAAATAAAAGGTGTCTGCCCCTAATACCGCTATCTTAAGCCGAAGATCGGCATATTTGTAGGGCCGAAGGCGCCGTGAATACCTGGAGCGGCCGGGCTGGGCAAAGCGTATCGTGCCCATCAGGGCCCGGAAGATGGGCACGTCGCTACGCTCCTTTGCCCATCCAACGGCCGAAAAACGTTTAAGGTAGCGGTATTAGTGTCTGCCCCATTGATCTCCATACTCTAACCTTCCTACACCCCTATACTATAATAAAGTCTCTTTTTAATAAGTTTTGGTACCGCTCGATAACAAAGTGTACCACTCACCTTTCGGGCTCTATCTTCAATATCCAGTTCGATATAAAGTTTCTCACCATTATCAAACTGGAAATCAAATGTTGGGGGTGTTTCATACACATACTGAATATATTCGCATATGTAAAAATTCGGGTTGGTTTTCTGCGGAACTACCTCACACTCAACAACGCCACCTTTAAGATCATCAGGTTTACTTCCCTTAGGTAAACTTGAAGAGCGTATCTTCGGTTTCAACACTAAAGGCAAAAAAGAATTCAAGGTCTTGCTATAATCCCTTGATAAAGAGGACTCAATCTTCATATCACGAACAACAAAGTCTGGCCGCACTTTCCCAGATGCCTCTGTTACGCCGATAGAAAGGTTGTAAGGGCCCTTAGAGGTTATAATATCTGGACGAAATTTTCGTATATACTTTTCTCCTTTTGAACCCACAATCTCCAGAAAGCTTCTTTTGTCAAATTCAAAGCGATATTCGGGTGAGACGGACCCTTGCTGATTAGTGCATTCAGCGCCTGTAACATCATAGCTCTCAGAAACTACCAAGTCATAGAGCATACCACAGCTTTGTAACTTCAAGGCACTAACTACCACTATCAGGGTGGCACCTATTTTTCTAAAACGAATCGGTGTCATGTTACCTTGTACTACCCGAATAATTCGGGCCATAGAGACAACTATAAATCCACTGTGCTGGAGCAAGCAAGGCTTCAACTCGCTGCTTACGATCTGTTTCGTCTTGATCCGAATTTTTCCATTCAATCCATGGCGTAACATCTTGCTGGAAATGCCCTAAGAGCGATTGTGTAGCCAATGTTGTCAACTGACTTAAATTGGGTGGCGGAGAGTCATAAGTGCCAATATTATTGTGATTGATCACCAACGGGCTAGTGCTTACTAACTCCTTCTTTGAGTTTCCTTTGTATATCAACTGCCAACCTTCTCGATCTGTTCCAACTTTTCCTCGTATTTCAAGAATGTTTAAGAGTCAGGTCTTAACAAAACACAGTTATTACTTGAAACCAAGACTCTTTAATACCACACAGGTTCTCCACAATACCAAAAGGAATCTAGACACATGAAATCAAAGTGCTGCCCCTCATTAGGATTAAACACTGGTATTTCATATTCCGCCGGTGACTTGGGGCATCCATATTTTTCTAGGTCATCGACACTTTGGCCAAATAATTCAAATTTTTGAATTGTGGCACAAGCACTCAAGAAAGCATTAAGAATGGGCCATTGGGTAGTTTCGAGCGAGACAGGAACCCCAGGCAAACTAGCAGAGCCGGATCTAGAGGATTCTACAAATAAACCATAACTATCAGATACAGAAGATTGATCAAGAAGCGCTGTCACCTCGGTTTCATATTTATAAGGGGTCATATCTTCAAAAGTAATCGCTGAAGCCACTACACACGAATTATTGGCTTCAATGCGCATTTCATTTTCTCCAACAAAACTACCATCGTACTCGTGATAAAACGAACCTTTCACCTCGCCGCGATCTCGCCATTTATACTCCCAACCAGTCCACCCTTTGTCAGAAATATCTACTGTTGCGGGTTTTCCATTAAGGCCCACAATGACACCTATAGTTGCATTGGAAATATCTTTCGCTACAAAGAATCCACTGCCATATTCTTGTCTCTTTCCAAAATCCAAAAGTTTTGGAGGCTCTTTAATTATTGTGGAATAATCAAAGAATCTTTCTATTAAAATATTCTGTATATAATCTGCGTCTATCGGATGCAACACAATTTTCTCATTCCACCCGATCGACCCATTGTTAGTGGAGAATACAATATGGTCATTACGAGCTGGCACAAAGAATGTGGTATCTAAATTCGCAACTGGAACAAAAGTAGGGTCACCGGGAACAACCACCACCTGATTAATTTGGCTATTTTTATCAGGATATAAATTTTCTATATTCGCGCCGGTTAATAACGCATCTGAAGAGGGGGAGAAATACAGGCTTCCGTCAGCCATCGTTAGCAGGCCATTGTTAAATGACTTGATGGACTCTAAAGATTTTGATGTTTTCTCAATATGTTTTGGATTTACATAAGCTATCTGATCAGCTGTTGATTCAAATGAGTAAATATCTCCAAAAACATCTTGAGAAAAAATTTTTCCATCTGCATATCCAATAAACTTCCACCGGGACGTGATATAGGAGTCGAGAATTCCAGAAGCATCAACAATCACTACGTTACTAGTGTTGCCATAGGTCTTTGTTTTAGCTTGAATGAGTACCTTTTCTTCGTCCTTGATTTCTACAATATTCGGCCTCTCAGAGAATGAACTAATTTCCCCTATGCTACCTAACAGTAACGTCGAGCCACCGCCACTCAGATTTAATCCGTCAGGGCTGTAGAAAATATCACCATTTTTTACAACGGATACAACTCCAGAGTCACCCAGGGCTGAAATTGCATAAAAATATTCACCCGGTCTCTGCAAAGAAACCGAGCCACCCCCCCTTAAGTATTGGGGTGCCACAGAAAAATTGACACCGCAATTATTTACACTGCCAATTACTCCTCCATTATATTCTGCCAATATTTGATCGTAGGTTAAGGCATTTGCATTAAACGCAAGAAATTGAAGGCAGATACTACAAGTCAAGATAATTTTTTTCATACTGAAATTGTATTCTCTTGTTTGAATAACATAGGCAGCAGCGTGAGCCCCCTGAAGAACAGCTTTTGCTATTGCAATAAGCTAGTCACAATATGTCAATTCTATACACCTTCGGTTAACCGCTCGCACAGCCGCTTAACCTAAATCCCGGCATCAAAAAGAAAAGAAGGGTGAGAAATAGCTTGGTTTTCATGGCAACTCCGTGTTGCGGTGCTGCCGCGGTACTCCGTGCGGCAGATAGTTGTTGGGCGCGGCCGCTATGCGGCTCTTGCCCATCCTACTGCACTAATGCTAGTCATACGTATAAATGTCTGTAACCTTGGGATAAGTACCGCTACAGCCGTCGATGGTAAATGACACCTTTGATTTTGACATTCTCGCCGCAAGCAGCAGGCTAAGAGCCTCTTTCTCGTAGTTACTGCCAGGAGGAATGCGATACCAGCTGTTTTTGCCACATCCATCCAAATCTACCATTTCTCCATCTATTCTGAATAAAATGCCAGATTTCGTGTGTACACGTACCGTTTTCACCGTTTCACTGGAATATTTGGCCGCATACGAGCTCATCGGCAATATCAAACTAACCAGCAGTGCTAGTAGATAGGTAGGTAGGTATTTGCGCATTTTCAATCCTTTATTTTTTGGGGGCTAATTCTCCTGCAAACAGGCTGTTACGGCCGGTCCGTGGTCCGCAGGACGAGCTGGAGCTCGACACTCCGGGGCAGTTGCACCCTAAAAACCATAGGCAAGCTAGCAATTCGTGGGTAAGGGGTCAAGCAAGTAAAAAAGCAGCCAAAGCTGCTTTTTTAATCGCCTGCAAGCAGGCTCCTACAGCGGGCCTGCGGCTCGCTTGCGGAGCTGGAGCTCCGCGGTCCCGGGGGATTACTTGCCGGCGGCCTTGCGAATTGCCTGCAGGGTGCGCAGGCGGGCTTCGGCTTCGGCCAGTTGGGCGGAGATGCGGGCGTAGTCGATTTCCGAGGGGGCTTTGTGCAGGGCGTGGGCCGCTTCTTCGCGGGCCTTTTGGGCGGCTTCCTCGTCGATTTCGCGCTCGGCGATATCCGCGAGGATGGTGACGGTGCCCGGCTGTACCTCGGCGTAGCCGCCGCCGACGAACAGCACTTCCTCGTCACCACCTTTCTTGATGATGCGCACCGGTCCCGGTTTGAGCGCGGTGAGCAGTTGCGCGTGGCCGTAGGAGATGCCCAGTTCCCCTTCGATACCGCTGACAACCACCATCTCCACCAGGCCGGAGAAGAGGGATTGCTCGGCGCTTACTATGTCGCAATGTATAGTCATAGCCATCAGGCTACCTCATTCTCTGATTTTAGGCTCTGAACAAATTCGATCGCGGCCATGGGCCGCTCCTACATCCCTCTCCCTGCCCGGGAGAGGGTGTCCAGAGTTACTCACAGTTCGCCTGCAAGCAGGCTCCTACTTCTTATTGGCTTTTTCCACCGCTTCGTCGATGGTGCCGACCATGTAGAAGGCCTGTTCCGGCAGGTGGTCGTAGTCGCCGTTGAGAATGCCCTGGAAGCCGCGGATGGTCTCCTTGAGGGATACGTATTTGCCCGGCGCACCGGTGAATACTTCCGCCACGTGGAACGGCTGGGACAGGAAGCGCTCGATCTTACGGGCGCGGGCCACGGTCTGCTTGTCGTCTTCGGACAGTTCGTCCATCCCCAGGATGGCGATGATGTCCTTCAGTTCCTTGTAGCGCTGCAGTACGGACTGCACGCCGCGGGCAACTTCGTAGTGCTCCTGGCCGATCACCAGCGGGTCCAGCTGGCGGGAGGTGGAATCCAGCGGGTCAACGGCCGGGTAGATACCTTTGGCGGCGATGTCGCGGCTCAGTACCACGGTGGAGTCCAGGTGGGCAAAGGTGGTGGCGGGGGACGGGTCGGTGAGGTCGTCCGCCGGTACGTAAACCGCCTGGATGGAGGTGATGGAGCCGGTCTTGGTGGAGGTGATACGCTCCTGCAGAACGCCCATCTCCTCCGCCAGGGTCGGCTGGTAGCCCACCGCGGACGGCATACGGCCGAGCAGGGCGGATACTTCGGTACCGGCCAGGGTGTAACGGTAGATGTTGTCGACGAACAGCAGTACGTCGCGGCCTTCGTCGCGGAATTTCTCCGCCATGGTGAGGCCGGTCAGGGCGACGCGCAGGCGGTTGCCGGGCGGCTCGTTCATCTGGCCGTAGACCATCGCCACTTTGGATTTGCCGAAGTCCTCAACGTTGACTACGTTGGCTTCCTGCATCTCGTGGTAGAAGTCGTTACCTTCACGGGTGCGCTCGCCCACGCCGGCGAATACGGACAGGCCTGAGTGCTCGGTGGCGATATTGTTGATCAGTTCCATCATGTTGACGGTCTTGCCCACACCGGCGCCGCCGAACAGGCCCACTTTGCCGCCTTTGGCAAACGGGCAGACCAGGTCGATCACCTTGATGCCGGTTTCCAGCAGTTCGGTGGAGCTGGACTGCTCTTCGTAGGTGGGGGCTGCGCGGTGGATGGACATTCTTTCCTTTTCACCGATGGGGCCGCACTCGTCGATGGGGTTGCCGAGGACGTCCATGATGCGGCCCAGGGTTTCGTGGCCCACCGGCACGGAAACCGGGGCGCCGGTATTTTTTACCGGCAGGCCGCGGCGCACGCCCTCGGAGGAACCCATGGCGATGGCGCGAACCACGCCGTCGCCCAACTGTTGCTGCACTTCCATGGTGAGATTCTTGTCTTCCACCACCAGTGCGTCGTATACGTTCGGCACGGAGTCACGCGGAAATTCCACGTCGATTACCGCTCCGATAACTTGCACAATTTGCCCGTTACTCATTTCCGGATCCTCAACTTTAAATTCTGTCTTCGGCAGCCCGTTCGCCTGCGAATATCAGGGTCAGACCGCTGCGGCGCCGCCCACAATCTCGGACAGCTCCTGGGTGATGGCCGCCTGGCGCGCCTTGTTGTACACCAGCTGCAGCGCGTCGATCAGCTCGCCGGCGTTGTCGGTGGCGCTCTTCATTGCAATCATGCGCGCGGCCTGCTCGCAGGCCTTGTTCTCCACCACTGCCTGGTACACCTGGGACTCGATATAACGCGCCAGCAATCCGTCCAGCAGCTCTTTCGGGTCCGGCTCGTAGAGGTAGTCCCACTCGTGCTTGAGCTCTTCGTCCTCGGCCTTGGGCAGGGGAAGCAACTGCCGTACCCGCGGCTTCTGCGACATGGTGTTGACGAACTCGTTGGACACCAGGAAGAGGCGGTCGATATCGCCCGACCCGAAGCGGTCCAGCATTACCTTGACCGAGCCCACCAGTTTGTTGGCCTGGGGGGCGTCGCCCAGGTCGCGCAGGGCGGCGACCACGGTGCCGCCGATGGCATTGAAGAAAGCGGCCGCCTTGTTGCCCACCGCGCAGATTTCCACTTCGGCGCCTTTTTCCGACCAGGCCTGCATATCGCGAATGGCGGTTTTGAACATGTTGATGTTCAGGCCGCCACAGAGTCCGCGGTCGGTGGATACCAGGATGTAACCGACCCGCACAGCCTCGCGCTCCTGCAGATAGATATGCTGGTATTCCGCCGAGGCATTGGCGACGTGGCCGATCACCGCGCGTATGCGCTGGGCGTAGGGACGCCCCAGTGCCATGCGATCCTGAGCCTTGCGCATCTTACTCGCCGCGACCATTTCCATCGCGGAGGTAATTTTCTGCGTACTCTTGATGCTGGCAATTTTTGTGCGTACTTCTTTTCCGCCTGCCATAGTGATTTACCTTGTTCGCTGGAATTTCATCTTCCTGTAGGAGCGGCCCATGGCCGCGATCGGACTTTCCGGGTGCTCCGGGGGCCGCTCCTACAGGGGCTCCAGGGATTCCGTTACCAGCTGCCGGTGGCGACGAATTTCTCGATCGCCGCCTTGAAGCCGCTCTCGATTTCGTCGTTATAGTCGCCGCTGCTGTTCACTTTCTCCATCAGCTCTGCGTGTTCGCTGTTCATGTAGGAGAGCAGGGCGGATTCGAAATCGAGCACCTTGGCCACTTCCACGTTTTTCAGGTAACCCTTGTCCGCGGCGTAAACAGACACGGCCATCTCGGCGATGGACATGGGGCTGTACTGCTTCTGCTTCATCAGCTCGGTGACGCGCGCACCGTGATCCAGCTGGGCCTTGGTGGCCTCGTCCAGGTCGGACGCAAACTGGGAGAAGGCCGCCAGTTCGCGGTACTGGGCCAGGGCAGTACGGATGCCACCGGACAGCTTCTTGATCACCTTGGTCTGCGCAGCACCACCCACCCGGGATACGGAGATACCCGGGTTGATGGCGGGGCGTACACCGGCGTTGAACAGATCCGTCTCCAGGAAGATCTGGCCGTCCGTAATGGAGATCACGTTGGTGGGTACGAACGCGGAAACGTCGCCGGCCTGGGTCTCGATGATCGGCAGCGCGGTCAGGGAGCCGGTCTTGCCTTTCACTTCGCCATTGGTGAACTTCTCTACGTAGTCGGCGTTGACACGCGCGGCACGCTCCAGCAGGCGGGAGTGTAGGTAGAAGACGTCACCGGGATAGGCTTCGCGGCCCGGCGGGCGCTTCAGCAGCAGGGAGATCTGGCGGTAGGCCCAGGCCTGCTTGGTGAGATCGTCGTAGATGATCAGCGCATCTTCACCGCGGTCGCGGAAGTACTCGCCCATGGTGCAGCCCACATACGGAGCCAGGAACTGCATCGCGGCCGGATCGGCGGCGCCGGCGGCAACCACGATGGTGTGCTCCATGGCGCCGTGCTCTTCCAGCTTGCGCACCACGTTGGCGATGGAGGATTGCTTCTGGCCCACGGCAACGTAGATACACTTAATGCCGGTGCCTTTCTGATTGATGATGGCGTCGATCGCAACCGCGGTCTTGCCGATCTGGCGGTCGCCGATGATCAGCTCGCGCTGGCCGCGGCCGATGGGAATCATTGTGTCGATCGCCTTCAGGCCGGTCTGTACCGGCTGGTCCACCGATTGACGGGCGATAACGCCGGGTGCCACTTTTTCCACCGCATCGGTCAGCTTGTTGTTTAGCGGGCCCTTGCCGTCGATCGGGTTGCCCAGGGCGTCCACCACGCGGCCCAGCAGTTCCGGACCCACCGGAGTCTCCAGGATGCGGCCGGTGCAGCGGCACTTCTGGCCTTCGGCCAGGGATTTGTAATCGCCCAGGATTACCGCGCCCACGGAGTCGCGCTCCAGGTTCAGCGCCATGCCGTAGACGCCGCCCTCGAACTCGATCATCTCACCGTACATCACCTCGGCCAGGCCGTGGATGCGGATGATGCCGTCGGAAACGGATACGATGGTGCCCTCGTTCCGGGCCTGGGTGGCCACATCGAGACTGTCGATGCGGCTCTTGATAATTTCACTGATCTCAGAGGGATTCAGTTGCTGCATGCTCTGTTCCTCGGATTTTCCGGCTCGGGCCGGAAAATTAAATTAGGAGTTTATTGCCTCGGCGAGTTTGGCCAGCCGACCACGCACTGTGCCGTCGATCACTGTGTCACCGGCGCGCACTATCGCGCCTCCCAGCAGGCTTTCGTCCACCGAGCTGTGCAGATGCACCTCGCGTTCAAATTTCGCGCTGAGCGCCCGGGTCAGTTTCTGCGCCTGGGCATCGCTGAGGGCGTGGGCGGAGAGAACCTCCACCTCCAGGGTGGCCTCCGCCTGCGCCTTCAGCTCCTCGAACAGCGCGGAAATTTCCGGCAGCAGTTGCAGGCGGTGATTTTCCGCCAGCAGCCGGATAAAGTTCTTTCCGGGCTCGTCGAGGTCGTCTGAACAGATCGACAGGAATTTGTCCGCGCGCTGATCGCCGGTGAGCTGCGGGTTGTCCAGCAGCTCGCGCACCTTTTCGCTCTGGCTGACCGCGGCCGCAGCGGCGAGCAGTGAGCTCCAACCGCCGAGGTCGGAGGCTTGCTGCGCGTAACTGAACGCCGCTTTGGCGTAGGGCCGGGCCAGTGTGCTGAGTTCCGCCATGGGGTTCCTCGCTTACAGCTCGGCTGCCAGTTGGTCGATCAGATCATCGTGCGCCTTGGCGTCGACATTGACCGAGAGAATTTTCTCCGCGCCGGCAATAGACAGGGCGGCCACACGGCTGCGCAGCTGCTCCTTGGCGCGGTTCAGTTCCTGTTCGATCTCGGCTTTCGCCGCGGCCTTCAGGCGATCTCCCTCCGCGTGCGCGGCCTGCTTGGCTTCGTCGATAATCTGGTTGGCGCGCCGGTTGGCGCCCTCGATTATTTCCGCCGCATGCTCTTTGGCTTCCTTGAGTTGGTCGGCGGCCTTGCGCCGCGCCAGCTCCAGGTCTTTGCCCGCACGCTCGGCCTCTTCCAGACCGGTGGCGATCTTCCGCTCGCGCTCCTGCATCACTCCGAGCAGCGGAGGCCACACGAACCTCCAGCAGAACCATACGAAGGCCAGGAAAGTGATCGACTGGCCGATTAGAGTCAGGTTGATATTCACACCGACACCTCTTGCTCTTTGCTCTTTATCAAAAAAGAACTTTGGGGGTTAAGGGCAATTGGAACGATGGAATTACACCAGACCAGGAGCGACGGCGAAGATCAGGTACATGGCGATACCCACACCGATCATCGGAACGGCGTCCAGCAGGCCCGCCATCAGGAACATTTTGCCTTGCAGCGCCGGGGCCTGCTCCGGCTGGCGAGCGGAGCCTTCCAGCAGCTTGCCGCCCAGAGTGCCGAAACCGATGGCGGTACCCAGTGCGCCCAGACCGATCAGCAGTGCGCTCGCGATGTAAACCAGACCAAGTGCTTCCATTGTGTTCTCCATCTAAAAGTTAAGAGTTGTATAAAAAGTGAACTGTCGAAAAATTACTGGTCGTGTTCGTGCTCTTCGTCCCGGTGGTGGGCCATCGCCATATACACCGTGGTCAGCACCATGAACACGAACGCCTGCAGGGTGATCACCAGGACGTGGAAAATTGCCCAGCCCATATGCATCAGCATCGCGCCCGCGAAGCCCAGCACGCCCACGCCGAAGACGATGGCGATCAGGATAAAGATCATCTCACCGGCGTAGAGGTTGCCGAACAGACGCAGTCCCAGGGAGATGGGCTTGGCCACCAGGGAGACCACTTCCAGCAGGAAGTTGAACGGAATCAGCAGCAGGTCGAAATACCACTTGCCGGTGTGGAAGGGGTGCAGGGTCAATTCCTTGATAAAGCCCAGGACTCCCTTTTCCCTGACGCTGAAGAAAATCATCAGTGCGAATACCGCCAGCGCCATGCCCAGGGTGGCGTTGGGGTCGGTGGTGGGCACCACCTTGAAGAACAGGTGCGGGTTGCCGGACACACCGGCCGCGGCCCTGGGCAGCCAGTCCACCGGGACCAGGTCCATCAGGTTCATCAGGAAGACCCACACGAAAATGGTCAGCGCCATCGGGGCGACCATGCTGTTGCGGTGGGGAAAGGTTTCCTTCACCAGGCTGTCGATAAAGCTGGTAACCAGCTCGACAAAGCTCTGCAGCCCGTGGGGCACACCGGCAGTGGCCTTTCTCGCGGCATAGGAAAACAGGAAGCAGAACACCAGGCCCAGACCGATGGACCAGCCCAGGGTGTCCAGGTGAACCGCCCAGAAGCCCATTTGAGAGGCCTCTTCAGAAGATTGAGCCAAAGTCCAGGTGCTCTCGGGGAGCACTGTGCCATCAGGACGAGTAGTGCCCGCGGGCAGCTTGCCGTAAGCCATGTTCTGCAGGTGGTGTTGGATATAATCCGTCGCGGTTTGAGCTTCGCCTGCCATAGTTCCTCAGCACTCGATCGTTAAATTTGTTTTTGCTTGCGCCCACTCACTTCACCAGGCGCGCCGCCAACAGCCACTGCACAAGCAAGCAGAGGCCGTAGCTGATAAACACTGCGGCCGCGTTCAGCGGCCTGACCGCGGCAAACACCGCGGCAAACCCTACCAGGGTCAGAACAAACTTGCCCGTCTCCGCGCGGTAGAAGGATTCAACCACCTGGCCGGCGGCGCGCGCGCCGCTGTGGCGCCTCTCGCCATGAAAGACGCGAAAGCCGAAATAGGCGTTGGGCAGCGCGCACAGGACGCCGCCGATAAAAGCGGAGAGCGCAATCACCGGTTTACCGCAAAAGTGCAGGGCCGCACTGACCAGCGATACCAGCAGCAGCTGTACCGCGGCAATAACTAACACCGGGGGTTTGTACATAGGCGGGGTAAGCCGGCCTGGTTACTCAGGTTTTAGCGCGCTGTCCGCCCAAAATTTGGGCGAGCGAATTATAGGAGCAACCGTCTTGCTGGTTCAACCGCCAAATATCGCGAACTTTCTCTCTTTTCGGGGTTTTTTCCCGCGAGAAGCCGGGATAGTAAGCGCTTACATATCCCGGGGTTGTGCACCAAAACCGGGCGGCTATTTATTCTTGTGGTTCAGTCTTCGCAATACCCCATGTGCGCCAGAATGCCGTCCAGTTCATCCAGGCTGCTGTATTTGAGCACCAGCCGGCCAACCCCCTTGTGGTTGTGGTCAATGGACACCGGCACCCCGACTTTTTCCGACAGGCGCTCCACCAGACGGCGGATATTCGGGTCCTCTTCGGCTTGGGCGGGAGCCGGGCTCTGCGCCTGCTGCTGCAGGCGGCGCACCAACGCCTCGGCCTGGCGCACGGTCAGCCCGCGGTCGACCACCTGGCGCGCGGCGCTGCGCTGGGTTTCCCCGGCGAGCCCGAGCAGGGCCTTGGCGTGTCCCAGCTCCAGGTCACCGCGCTCGAGAAAGGTGCGCACCTCCTCGGTGAGACTCAGCAGGCGCAGCAGGTTGGTCACCGCACTGCGGGATTTGCCCACCGCTTCGGCCACCTCCTGCTGGGTGAGTTGGAATTCGTCCTGCAGCCGCTTGAGGGCCGCGGCCTCCTCCACAGGGTTCAGGTCCTCCCGCTGGATGTTCTCGATCAGCGCCATGGCGATGGCGGCTTCGTCCGGCACCTCGCGCACCAGCGCCGGCACCCGGTCGAGTTCCGCCAGCTGGGCGGCGCGCCAGCGGCGCTCGCCGGCGATGATCTCGTACTTGTGTTCACCGATAGGGCGCACCACGATGGGCTGCATGATGCCCTGGGCGCGGATGGAGTCCGCCAGCTCCAGCAGGGACTCCATGGGGAAGTCCCGGCGCGGCTGGTAGCGGCCCCGCTGCAAAAATTCGATGGGCAGCTCGCGCAGCTCCCCGTCCACCCTTTCCGCGCCGCCCTCGCCGCTGGCCATGGCGATCGCTTGGCCGGCTTCGCCACTGATCAGATGGGATAGATTCTTGCCCAAACCTTTGCGCCGGGTGGCCATAATGTGTACCTCTTAAACGGCTTCGGCCACCGGGCCGCTGTGACTGGAATTGCGGTTGGCGGCGTGGCGGCGGGTCATCTCGCCGGCCAGCGCCAGATAGGCGATGGCGCCCTTGGAGTGGCGGTCGTACTCCAGCGCCGGTTTGCCGAAACTGGGGGCCTCCGCCAGGCGCACGTTGCGCGGGATGCAGGTCCGGTAGAGCCGATCGCCGAAATATTCGGATAGCTGGTCGGACACATCGCTGGTGAGGCTGTTGCGCGGGTCGTACATGGTGCGCAGTATGCCCTCGATCTTCAGCTCCGGGTTGGCGGCGCGCTGGATCTGGGTGATGGTGTCGACCAACGCGGACAGCCCTTCCAGTGCGTAGTACTCACACTGCATGGGAATCAGCACGCCGCTGGCGGCACAGAGGGCGTTGACCGTGAGCATGTTCAGGGAGGGGGGGCAGTCGACCACGATGTAGTCGTAGTCGCCGTTCAGATCGCGCAGCGCGCGGCGCAGGCGGGACTCGCGCCCGTCCATCTCCAGCAGTTCCACCTCCGCGGCGGAGAGATCGCCGTTGGCGGGCAGTAGGTCGTAGCCGCTGGCGGTGCTCACGATCGCCTCCCGCGCCGGCAGGCCGGTGACGAGCACGTCGTAGCTGGACAGTTGCAGTTCACTTTTGTCCACACCGCTGCCCATGGTGGCGTTGCCCTGGGGGTCCAGGTCGATCAGCAGGACCCGGCGGCGGCTGGCCACCAGGGAGGCGGCCAGGTTGACGCAGGTGGTGGTCTTGCCCACACCACCTTTCTGATTGGCCACGGCAAATATCTTACTCAAGGTTATTGTTCCCTGTTGTTAACAGCGGCTGACAAATATCTGGTCTTGGAAAGTTCTAAGCGGGATCGTCGCCAGCTGGACGGCTGAGTACGATAAGGTGGCGCTCCGCACCGCAACCCGGCACCGACAGTGGGCGCACCTGCTCGACCTTAATCCCTTTTGGAAGCGCGCTCAACTCGTCTTGCGGCAACCGACCCTTCATAGCGTAAAACTTTCCACCCGGCGCTAGCAAGTGCTCACTTCCCAGAATCATGTCGGCCAGGGAGGCGAAGGCCCGGGAAACCACGCCGTCGAACTTCGCCCCCGGTGAAAACTCCTCCACCCGCTCGTTGATCACCTGCACATTGGCCAGCGGCAACTGGCTCGCCACCTGGAACAGGAAGCGGGCCTTCTTGCCGTTGCTGTCCAGCAGGGTGACCGGGCGCGCGGGATGAACTATCGCCAGGGGAATCCCCGGCAGGCCGCCGCCGCTGCCCACATCGATCAGTGAGTCAGAGTCATGGCCGCACAGGTTCACCACGCTGAGACTGTCGATGATATGGCGCTCCAGCATCTGCGCCGGGTCGCGGATGGCAGACAGATTGTAAGCCGCATTCCAGCGCGCGAAGAGCTCCAGGTATTGGAGCAGCTTGTCCTGCTGTTCCCGGGGCAGATCCACCGACAGCTGCCCGGCGGCTTCGAGCAGGCGGGGGCGGAAGGCTTCCATTTGCTGTGAGGTCGTCAAATTTCCAACTCGGTATCGTGTTTCCCTGTAGGAGCGGCCCATGGCCGCGATCATCAGTGGAACTGACCACCGATGATCGCGGCCATGGACAGATTTTTGCTCCTGCAAAATCTGCATTTCCGCCATCCCTGGCGGTCGCCGCTCCTACGCAAGACGGGGGTTATACGGCTTTTTTGCGGGTGAGCAGGCCGCGCTTTTTCAGCTGGATCAGCAGCAGCGACACCGCCGCCGGGGTGACCCCGGGAATCCGCGAGGCCCGCGCCAGGGTGTCCGGGCGGGTCTCGTTCAGCTTCTGCTTCACCTCGCTGGAGAGGCCGGCCACGGCACTGTAATCGAAATCCGCCGGAATAGGGGTGTCTTCATAGGCCCGCAGGCGCTCGATTTCCTCCCGTTGGCGGTCGATATAGCCGGCGTATTTGGCGGCAATCTCCACCTGCTCGGCTACCCGCTCGTCCTCCACCGGCTCCCCTTTGAGGGCCGCCACATCGGCGTAGCCCAGCTCCGGGCGCCGGAGCAGGTCCATCAGGCTGTACTCCCGCGCCAGCGGTTGCGGCAGCCGGGTCTCCACCGCGGACGCCTGCGGGGTGTGCGGGTGGATCCAGGTTTCCCGCAGCCGTTGTTCCTCGCGCTCGATGGCCTCGCGCTTTTCGCTGAAGGCCCGCCAGCGGGCGTCACCCACCAGCCCCAACTGGCGTCCCACCTCGGTGAGGCGCAGGTCCGCGTTGTCCTCGCGCAGCAACAGCCGGTACTCGGCGCGACTGGTGAACATGCGGTAGGGCTCCCGGGTGCCGATGGTGATCAGGTCGTCCACCAGCACGCCCAGGTAGGCCAGGTCCCGGCGCGGCGCCCAGGCCTCGCGTTCCTGTGACTTGAGTGCCGCGTTGGCGCCGGCCAGCAGGCCCTGGGCGGCGGCCTCTTCGTAGCCGGTGGTGCCGTTGATCTGGCCCGCGAAGAAGAGCCCCTGAATGAATTTGGTCTCCAGGGAGGGCAGCAGGTCCCGCGGATCGAAGAAATCGTATTCAATGGCATAGCCCGGGCGGGTGATATGCGCCTTTTCAAAACCTTTGATCGAGTGCACCAGCTCAATCTGCACGTCGAAGGGCAGGCTGGTGGAGATACCGTTGGGGTACAGTTCGTTGGTGGTCAGCCCCTCGGGCTCGATAAATATCTGGTGGCCGTCTTTGTCGGCGAAGCGGTGCACCTTGTCCTCGATGGACGGGCAGTAGCGCGGGCCAATGCCCTCGATCACCCCCGAGTACATCGGCGAGCGGTCCAGGCCCCCGCGGATTATCTCATGGGTCTTCGCGTTGGTATGGGTGATCCAGCAACAAACCTGCCGCGGATGCTGGGCGCGGCGCCCCAGGTAGGACATCACCGGGGTGGGGGTATCGCCCCACTGCTCCTCCAGGCCGGAGAAGTCCACCGAGCGGGCATCGATCCGCGGCGGCGTACCGGTCTTCAGCCGCTCGACGCGAAACGGCATCTCCCGCAGCCGCTGCGCCAGGGCGATGGAGGGTGGGTCGCCGGCGCGGCCGCCGGAGTGGCTGTCGAGGCCGATATGGATTTTTCCGCCGAGAAATGTCCCCGCGGTGATCACCACGGTCTTACCGCGGAAGCGCACGCCGGCGTTGGTGATCACCCCGGCGACCCGCTCGCCCTCCACAATCAGGTCGTCCGCCGCCTGCTGGAAGATCTCCAGGTTTTCCTGCCGCTCCAGGATCGCGCGGACCGCGCCCCGGTACAGGGCCCGGTCCGCCTGCGCGCGGGTGGCGCGCACCGCCGGCCCCTTGCGCGCATTGAGCACGCGGAACTGGATGCCGGCCAGATCCGTGGCCTCGGCCATGGCGCCGCCCAGGGCGTCCACCTCTTTCACCAGATGGCTTTTGCCGATGCCGCCGATGGCCGGGTTGCAGGACATCTGCCCCAGGGTCTCTATGTTGTGGGTCAGCAACAGGGTGGAGGCCCCCATGCGAGCGGCCGCGAGCGAGGCTTCGGTGCCGGCATGGCCGCCGCCGATCACGATCACATCATAGGTTTTGGGGTAGTCCATAGGGTTTCCAGGCCTGGCCCTGTACAAGTAAAAATGGGCGCACATTTTATAGCCAGCGGGTGAGGTGCGGCAAACAGTGTAACAGCGCAGGCCGACGGCGTTCTGACTAAATTTTAACCATCGATTTGCTGTTTATCATTCATACACTAATTAACTTATACATATCTTGTATTGGTAGAGTTTTATATTAGTTGTTGTTATTAGGGGCGTCCGTTTTCGGTATAACTGTAGAAATATTAATAAAATCAATTACTTATGCTCTGTGACAGACTGCTGATAACCCCTGCCCCGGAGCGGGGGCAACCGCGGTAGGGCGCTGTGGACCGACGGGATAACTTTTCCCTGTTTTCCTCTTCGTTGAAGTTATGCCCGGCCGAGCTCTCAGGTTTTGACGGAGTTGTGCCCATTTTTATCCACATCGCGCAGGCTGAACCGGCCGGCTGTTGGGAAGTATCGAGCGTTCCTGTGGGTTGTCTGTGAGCAAGTGGAGTTACCTGGATAAGACTGTGGATTGCTGTGCGCAACTTTTGTGTTTATCGGGTGGGGTTGGTGGGGACAGGCTTCACGGACTAGGTGCCTGTGGATAGTTTGTTGGTGACGCCGAGCGATTTGCCGGTGCCGGGTCCGATGAAAATGTAGGGAAGGGAAGGCTGGCGGGGCTATTTACCGATACAGAAACTGCCGAAGATTTTTCCCAGCAGATCGTCCGCGGTCAGCGCGCCGGTGATTTCTCCGAGGGCCTGCTGGGCCCGGCGCAGGTCTTCCGCCAGCAGTTCGCCGGCGCCGGCGGAGCGCAGTTGGGCGGCGCCCTGTTGGATAAAGGCCCGAGCCTCGGCCAGGGCTTCGAGGTGGCGGCGGCGGGCGCTGAAGCTGCCCTCGGCGGCGCCGCTGTAGCCCATGCAGTGTTTCAGGTGCTCCCTCAGTGACTCCAGGCCCGCACCGGTCCTGGCGCTGATGGCGATGACCGGCACGCCGTCCGTATGCGCCAGCAACCCCGCGGTGTAATCGGTTAGGTCGATCTTGTTCAGCACCAGGGTGAGTTTTTCCGGGTCCGGCAGCTGTGCGGTGAATTCCGGCCAGGCCTGTTCCGGGTCCAGGGCGTTGGCCTGCTCCGCGTCCACCACCAGCAGCACACGGTCCGCGCCGCGTATCTCCTCCCAGGCGCGGGCTATGCCGATCTGTTCCACCCGGTCGGGGGAATCCCGCAGGCCGGCGGTGTCGGCGATATGCAGGGGCATGCCGTCGATGTCGATATATTCGCGCAGGATATCCCGGGTGGTGCCGGCGAGTTCGGTGACGATGGCGGCCTCCCGGCCGGCCAGGGCATTGAGCAGGCTGGACTTGCCGGCATTGGGGCGCCCGGCGATGGCCACCCGCATGCCCTCGCGCACCACGCTGCCGCGGCGGGCCTCGGCCTCCACCTGCGCCAATTGGTGCAGAAGGGCGTCCAGATCCGCGGCAACTTTGCCGTCAGCGAGAAAATCGATTTCTTCTTCAGGAAAATCTATCGATGCTTCGACATAGATACGCAGATGGGTAAGATTTTCCACTAAGTTTTCGATTTTTTCGGAGAATACCCCCTGCAGCGAGCGCATGGCATTGCGCGCCGCCTGGGCGCTGCCGGCCTCGATCAGGTCGGCGATGGCCTCTGCCTGGGCCAGATCGATCTTGTCGTTGAGAAAAGCGCGCTCGGAGAATTCACCGGGCCTCGCCTGGCGGGCGCCCAATTCGATGGCGGCGTGCAGCAGTTGGTCGAGAATCACCGGACCGCCGTGGCCCTGCAGCTCCACCACGTCCTCGCCGGTAAAGGAGTGGGGGCCGGGGAAGAAGAGGGCGATGCCCTGGTCGATCAACTGCTCGCCGTGGAGGAAATTGCGATAGTGCGCCTGGCGCGGCTGCAAGTCGCGCTCATCGCAGATGGTGTGTGCAATTTCCCGGGCCCGTGGGCCGGAGATGCGGATTACACCGATGCCACCGCGGCCTGGGGCGGTGGCGACGGCGGCGATGGTGTCTCTGTGGAGGTTTTGCTCAGGCATGGGCAAAGTTTACTCGACCGGAATGCACAGGGGCCGCTTTTGCGGCCCCTGTACTGAACAGTGTTGAACTTATTTGCTCAAATTTCAGAGTTCAGTTCCGGGAGCCGAGGCGAGGTGCGCCTTTCTGGGACACGCCGTAAATACATCCCTGTAGGCTTGTCCGCGAGGTCCCTCTCGCAGACAGTCC
>NZ_JBOFOC010000035.1:0-1447 GCF_051659245.1 Microbulbifer sp. | reverse complement strand
TCGATAATACGGCGACGGCGAACGCTACTGATCCGGGCGGTAATCCAGTCAGTGCCAATGACAGTACCAGCACGGCATTAACGGCTTCGCCTGCTCTGGATTTGAGCAAAGTTGCCGGCGCGCCGAGCGGCAACAGCGCCGGCGATACTATCGATTACACCTTTACCGTCACCAATACCGGCAACGTCACCATCGACGGTATTTCTATCACCGACGCGCAACTGGACGCGGCGGCGACCTGTGACACCACGACCCTGGCTCCGGGCGCCATCGCCACCTGTAATGGTATCCATACCATTACCCAGGCCGAAGTCGACGCCGGTACCGTCGACAACACCGCGACGGCGAATGGCACCGACCCGGGCAGCAATCCGGTCAGTGCTAATGACAGCACCAGTACGGCACTGAGCGCTTCGCCCGCTCTGGACTTGAGCAAAGTAGCCGGCGCGCCGAGCGGCAACAGCGCCGGCGATACTATCGATTACACCTTTACGGTCACTAACACCGGTAATGTCACCGTCGACAGTATCGCCATCAACGACCCGCAGTTGGATGCAATAGCAACCTGCGACACCACCACACTGGCCCCGGGCGCGATCGCAACCTGCAACGGTACTCATACCATCACCCAGGCCGAAGTGGATGCTGGTACCGTCGATAATACGGCGACAGTGAACGCCACCGATCCGGGCGGCAATCCGGTCAGTGCCAATGACAGCACCAGCACGGCATTAACGGCTTCGCCTGCTCTGGACTTGAGCAAAACTGCCGGCAGCCCCAGTGGTAACAATGCGGGCGACACTATCGCCTACACCTTTACCGTCACTAACACGGGCAATGTCACCGTCGACAGTATCGCCATCGCTGACGCGCAATTGGACGCGGTCGCGACCTGCGACACCACGACCCTGGCCCCGGGCGCCATCGCCACCTGTAACGGTATCCACACCATTACCCAGGCCGAAGTGGATGCCGGCCAGGTCGACAACACCGCGACGGCGAGTGGCACCGATCCGGGTGGCAATCCGGTCAGTGCGAACGACAGCACCAGCACGGCATTGACCGCTTCACCCGCTCTGGATTTGAGCAAAGTTGCCGGTGCACCCAGCGGCAACAATGCCGGCGACACTATCGATTACACTTTTACCGTCACTAACACGGGCAATGTCACCGTCGACAGTATTGCCATAAACGACCCGCAGTTGGATGCAATAGCGACCTGCGACACCACGACCCTGGCTCCGGGCGCCATCGCCACCTGTAACGGTATCCATACCATTACCCAGGCGGAAGTGGATGCTGGTACCGTCGATAATACGGCGACGGCGAACGCTACTGATCCGGGCGGTAATCCAGTCAGTGCCAATGACAGTACCAGCACGGCATTAACGGCTTCGCCTGCTCTGGATTTGAGCAAAGTTGCCGGCGCGCCGAGCGGCAACAGCGC
>NZ_JBOFOC010000034.1:0-14326 GCF_051659245.1 Microbulbifer sp. | reverse complement strand
CGGGCCATGCCCGCGAACAGGCCCCGATCGCGGGCCTGGCCCGCTCCTACAGGGTGGTTTCCTTAAGCCAATGCAGGTTCCCTATGAGTGAGTAGTTACCTTGCAAGGTAAATTTTCGAAACCCCGCATTTGCATCAGTCGCGTTGTGTTTTCTCTGGCCGGAAAACCCCCACATTGCGATAACCCTCGTCCATCAAATGCGCCGCGTGCAGCTGGCTCATCACCCCGCGGGCGCAGTAGAGGAGGTAGTGGCGGTCCCGGTCCAGGTTCCCGAAGGCGCTGCTCAGGCGGTAGAAGGGAATGGTCTCCACCCGGGTGCCGGGCAGTTCCAGCGGGTCCATCTCCTCCTCGGTGGGGTGGCGGATATCGATCACCACCGCGTCGCCGGGCTCGGTGGCAATCTCCACCGCCGGGGTCTCACCTTGCAGGTCCTCCATCACCCGGTCGATGTTCTGTACCGTGCGGCTGGCGACGGCGCGGTCGAGGATGGAGAAGTCGAAGCGGCCCTCTTCTTTTTCCACTTTGTCCCTTTTCGCGCGGGTGGTGGGTTTCACCGAGATGACCCCGCAGTATTCGGGCATATTCGCCGCGAACTCCTCGGTGCCGATCTCCCGCGCGGTGCGGATAATGTCGTTCTTGTCGCTGGCGATCAGCGGGCGCAGCACCAGGGTGTCGGTAACGCTGTCGATCACCGAGAGGTTCCTCAGGGTCTGGCTGGAGACCTGGGCGATAGCCTCGCCGGTGACCAGCGCGTCCACTTCCAGCTCTTCGGCAACGGTGCTGGCGGCGCGCAGCATCATGCGCTTGAGGATCACCCCCATATAGGAGTCGTCCACCCTCTCCAGGATCTCCGCCACCACCTCGTCGAAGGGCACGGTGATAAAGCGCACCCGGTGGGAGGTGCCGTACTTGTTCCACAGGTAGAAGGCCACCTCCTTCACGCCCAGCTCGTGCTGGCGCCCGCCCAGGTTGAAAAACAGGAAGTGGGTGCGGATGCCGCGCTTGATGGTCAGGTAGCTGGCTACGGTGGAGTCGAAGCCGCCGGACACCAGGGACAGCACCGGGTCCTGGGTCCCCAGGGGGAAGCCGCCGAGCCCCGGGGTCTGGGCCTCCACCACATTGAGTTTGTCGTGGCGGATCTCCAGCTTCACGGTGATATCCGGGTCCTTCAGCTTTACTCCGGCGGCGCCGGTGTGCTGGTTCAGGCCGCCGCCCACGTACTGCTCCACATCCAGGGACTTGAAGTCGTGGTTGCCGGTGCGCTTGGCGCGCACGCAGAAGGTCTTACCGGCCAGCTTGTCGCCCCACACCGACAGGGTCTTTTCATAGATGTCGTGCAGGTCGCCCAGGGGGAACTGGCGCACGCTGGAGAAGTTGGCGATCCCGGGGGTATGGGCCAACACCTCCTGGATGCGGCCGGACAGGTGGGCCACCGCGTCCGGGGCGATCACATCGATCTTTTCCCAGTCCTGGCGCACGCGGATGCGGTCGTCCAACGGTTTCAGCTGGCGCTGCAGGTTGTCCCTGAGCTGGCGCGACATGCGCTTGCGCACCGGGTTGCTTTTGATGGTGATTTCGGGGAAGAACTTGACGACGAAGTGCATGGAGATCCGGTCGGGTACCGCAATTGGATGAAAGCCGGGCATTATAAACCAGGTGGGCTTTCGATGGGTTGCACCATAAATGTGCATAATGCGGCAGCTGTGCGCCAGTTTGGGGCGCAACTCGCTGGCCGCCCGGACGCTTTGCATCTATTCTGCTCTGGTTGGTCCCGCGCGTACGGCCGCGGCCGTGGCGGTGTCAGCTGCGGCGCCATTGCCCCAATTTGGCACACTCTTTGCTTCCCTTGATGCCACAAGAAGGGCTATAGCGACAAATAACTTTTCAAGACCTGGAGGACTGTAATGTCAGCGAAAACGCTCGGTTTGATTCAAGAGAGTGAGGCGAAATGGGTAGACCTGCGCTTCACCGATTCCAAGGGGAAAGAACAACACGTATCCATTCCGACGTCGGAAATTGACGGCGAGTTCTTCGAAGAAGGCAAGATGTTCGACGGCTCCTCCATCGCCGGCTGGAAGGGCATCAACGAATCCGACATGATCCTGATGCCGGACGACGAGACCGCTTTCCTCGACCCCTTCACCGACGAGAGCACCGTGATCGTGCGCTGCAACATCGTCGAGCCGTCCACCGGCCAGGGCTACGAGCGCGATCCGCGCTCCATCGCGCTGCGCGCCGAGGAATACCTGAAGTCCACCGGCCTGGGCGACACCGCGCTGTTCGGACCGGAGCCCGAGTTCTTCGTGTTCGACGACATCACCTGGGGTGCGGAAATGGGCGGTGCCTTCTACAAGATCAACTCCGAGGAGGCCGCCTGGTCTTCCGGCCAGATCTACCCCGAGGGCAACATCGGCCACCGTCCCGGCGTGAAGGGCGGCTACTTCCCGGTTCCGCCGGTGGACTCCCTGCACGACGTGCGCGCCGCCATGTGTTCCGCCATGGAGCAGATGGGCCTGAGAGTGGAAGTGCACCACCACGAAGTGGGCACTGCCGGCCAGTGTGAGATCGGCGTGGCCGCCAACACCCTGACCAAGAAGGCGGACGAGGTACAGGTCCTCAAGTACGCGGTGCACAACGTGGCCCACGCCTACGGCAAGACCGCCACTTTCATGCCCAAGCCGCTGGTAGGCGACAACGGTTCCGGCATGCACGTACACCAGTCCTTCAGCAAGGACGGCGTCAACCAGTTCGCCGGCGACGCCTACGCGGGCCTGTCCGAGACCGCCCTGTACTACATCGGCGGTATCATCAAGCACGCCCGTTCGCTGAACGCCTTCACCAACGCCTCCACCAACTCCTACAAGCGCCTGGTACCGGGCTTCGAGGCGCCGGTGATCCTGGCCTACTCCGCGCGCAACCGCTCCGCGTCCATCCGCATTCCGTATGTGCCCAGCCCGAAAGGCAAGCGCATCGAAGCGCGCTTCCCGGACCCCACCGCCAACCCCTACCTGGCCTTCGCGGCCATGCTGATGGCGGGTCTCGACGGCATCAAGAACAAGATCCACCCCGGCGACCCGGCGGACAAGGATCTGTACGACCTGCCGCCGGAAGAAGTGGCCGAGTTCCCCACCGTGGCCTCCAGCCTGGAAATGGCCCTGAATGCCCTGGACGAAGACCGCGCCTTCCTCACCGAGGGTGGAGTCTTCTCCGACGACGCCATCGACGCCTACATCGCGTTGAAGCGTGAAGAGGTGGAGCGCCTGCAGATGACCACTCACCCGGTCGAGTTCGAGCTGTACTACTCCGTATAAGCTCGAAGGCATCACACTGCCGAAAAAAAGCCCGCGCCGCCCAGGCGCGGGCTTTTTTTTTCGAGGTAAACTAGCCTTCTTTATATCGGGACTCCCGGGGCAACCCTTGTAGGAGCGGCCCATGGCCGCGATCGATATCGCTATGAAAAAATTTTCCCTGTTCCTGGCACTACTTCTGGTCACCCCGCTACTGGCGCTCGCCGGCGACGACGGCACTGACGATCCCACCCCCGGCAACACCATCTACAAAACCGTCGGCCCCGACGGCCAGGTGATCTTCAGCGACACCCCCCCGGCGGGCAACAAGTCGGAAAAGGTGGAGGTGGGCCCCACCAACGTGCAGCCCATTGTCGCGCCCCGTCCACTGCCGACGCGCAAGCTGTCGCCCAGGGACCGCGACCGGCAGGACGACCAGGGGTCGTTCAATTTCACCATCGTCAGCCCGCAGAGCGGCACCACCATCACCCCCGGGCAGCGCTTTATCGTGCTGGAAGTGGCGGTGAACCCGGTGCCGCGGGACGGTTACCGGTTCTTCGCGGTGGTGGACGGCCGGCCTTGGGTGGGCAGCTCCTCCGGCACCAGCCTGGACCTTTCCGCCCTGGAGCGGGGTACCCATCAGATCCAGGCAGTGCTCACCGACCTCAGCGGCAACCCGCTGGCCCAGTCGCAGACCATCACCCTCTACGTCAAACGCCCCAGCGTGGACGTGCCCGCCAACCCCGCGCCCCAGGCGCCGCAGGCCCCCAGAGCCCAGCCCGCTCCCGCCCCCTGACCTTTTTATCTGTAGGAGCGGCGGGGCGGTCATGGGCGGATGGCCGCCCCGCCGCTCCTACAGGGCGCAAAAGGGGCTCCCACCCCTTCCTCTCCGCCCTCTTCTGTAGCGCCAGCTCTGGCTATTTTTTAATCAATGCACAATAATGGTGCAATCGCCTGCGTGCAGATTCGCTCTGGCCCAGCCTTTGCCCCCCTGCGCCATTTTGGTTTGCTTTTTGCACTGTCGTAGACAGTGGAGACGGGAAAGTTTTTTACATGCTCAACGATCGCCAATTGCGCCAGCTGTTGGACAACCTGACTTCTGCGGTGGTGGTGCTGGATGGCAGCCTGTTGCTCTGCTATCTCAACTCCGCCGCCGAGGACCTGCTCGCCGCCTCCAGCGCGCGGGTCAGCGGGCTGCCGCTGGAAGAAATAGTGCGCGAGTCCGCCGCCTCCCAGCGGGCCATGCGCGAGGCCCTGGCCAGCGGCCAGAAATACACGGTTCGCCGCGCCAGCTGGCGCTTGCACAACCTGGAGCAGTGCACGGTGGACTACTCGGTGAGCCCGGTGCCCGAGCTGGGCCTGCTGCTGATGGAAGTGCAGTCCATGGACCGCCTGTTGCGCATCGCCCGGGAGGACGCGCTGATCTCAGCCCAGGAGACCACCCGCAACCTGGTGCGCGGCCTCGCCCACGAGGTGAAGAACCCCCTCGGCGGTATCCGCGGCGCCGCGCAGCTGCTGCAGCGCGAACTGCCGGACCGGGAGCTGGCCGAGTACACGCAGATCATCATCGACGAGGCGGACCGCCTGCGGAATCTGGTCGACCGCCTGCTGGGCCCGCGCAAGCCGGCGCAGCTGAAGCCGGTCAACGTGCACGAAATTCTCGAGCGGGTGGCGCAACTGATCGACGCCGAGTGCGACGGCACCCTGGATATCCGCCGCGACTACGACCCCTCGATCCCGGAGATCCCCGCGGACAGTGAACAGCTGATCCAGGCGCTGCTGAATATCGCCCGCAACGCCATGCAGGCCATCGATGAGAGCATCGGCCTCGCGGCCGGGGAAATCGTGCTGTGCACCCGCATCCAGCGCCAGTTCACCATCGGTCGGCGCCACTGCCCGCTGGTGTGCCGCATCGAGATCGAGGACAACGGCCCGGGCATCGCCGAGGAAATCCGCGAGCGGATTTTCTACCCGATGATCTCCGGGCGCGCCGAGGGCTCCGGGCTGGGGTTGTCCATTTCGCAGAACATCATCAATCAGCACCGGGGGCTGATCAAATGCGACAGCCGCCCCGGGCAGAGCGTCTTTCAAATCTATTTGCCTTTGGATATCGGGAACTGAAATGAGCAATCGCGTTTGGATTATCGACGACGACCGGTCGATCCGCTGGGTACTGGAGCGCGCCCTGAGCCGCGCTGGTATTGAAACCAAGTGCTTTGAGAACGGCGACCGCGCCCTGGATGACTTCTACAGCGACTCGCCGGACGTGGTGATCAGCGATATCCGCATGCCCGGCGCGGACGGTTTCAAACTATTGCAGCGCTTCCAGGCGGAGCGGCCCGCGCTGCCGATCATCATCATGACCGCCCACTCGGACCTGGACAGCGCCGTGGCCGCCTACCAGGGCGGGGCCTTTGAGTACCTGCCCAAGCCCTTCGACGTGGACGAAGCGTTGGCGGTAACCCGCCGCGCCCTGGCCCACTCCAGCGAACAGCAGGGTGCCGGGCAGGTGGCGCTGGAGAGCGGCAACGGCAGCAAGGAAATTATCGGCGAGGCGCCGGCCATGCAGGAGGTGTTCCGCGCGATCGGCCGCCTGTCCCACTCCAATATCACCGTGCTGATCAACGGCGAATCCGGCACCGGCAAGGAACTGGTGGCCCAGGCGCTGCACAACCACAGCCCGCGCAAAAGCCGTCCGTTCATCGCCCTGAACATGGCCGCGATTCCCCGGGATCTGATGGAATCCGAACTGTTCGGCCACGAAAAGGGCGCTTTCACCGGTGCCAGCGCCCAGCGCACCGGGCGCTTCGAGCAGGCGGACGGCGGCACCCTGTTCCTGGACGAGATCGGCGATATGCCCGCGGAGACCCAGACCCGCCTTCTGCGGGTACTGGCGGACGGCGAATTCTATCGCGTCGGCGGCCACACCCCGGTAAAAGTGGACGTGCGCATTATCGCCGCCACGCACCAGGACCTGGAAAGGCTGGTGGAAGAACACAAATTCCGCGAGGACCTGTTCCACCGCCTCAACGTCATCCGTATCCATATCCCGCGCCTGGCCGACCGCCGCGAGGATATCCCGCGCCTGGTGCGCTTTTTCTTCAACAGTGCCGCCAAGGACCTGGGGGTGGAGCCGAAAATTCTCACCCGCGAGACCGAGGAATACCTCGCCGGGCTGGACTGGCCCGGCAACGTACGCCAGCTGGAAAACACCTGCCGCTGGATCACCGTGATGGCCTCCGGCCGCGAAGTGCACGTCGAGGATCTGCCCCAGGAACTGCACCAGCAGCCAGCCGCCGGCGAGACACCGCAGGACTGGCAAAAAGCCCTGCGCCTCTGGGCCGACCGCGCCCTGGCCACCGGCCGCCGGGAAATTCTCAGCGAGGCGGTGCCGGCATTCGAAAAGGCGCTGATCGAAATTGCCCTCAAGCATACCGCGGGGCGGAAAAGGGATGCGGCGGAGCTGTTGGGTTGGGGGCGAAATACCCTGACGCGGAAGCTGAAGGAGCTGGGAATGAACGGAGAGGAGGAGAGTGGTTAATTATTGCGCATGTCTCGCGTCCGATATTGACAGTCGGCACTGGTAGGGGAGGCATCGCACCGTTTCCATGGATCTTCCTCCGGTGGCTGTGAAATTGGACTCGATTTACGCAAAGCCGGTTAATTTATCGGCGACCAATTCCATAGCAAGTCGAGGTGACCATGTGCAAAGGATTGGCACTGGCTGTCCGCTGGACAGCCTGCCCGGTCTCGCCCGCCGCTACGATATTCCCACCCAGTCCCAAGAGACGAAAACAACAGGAAATAGGCGAACAGCAAAACGATTCGCCGTATCCCAATAACATTATTCAGTGGCGGATTCGCGACCACGGGAACGGCATCAATCCAGCTATTGAAGCTCGAAATATTGTAGAATGGCGTCGTTTGGGTGGCTGTCGGCAGATGGAAAGCAGTCGTAGAGTCGAAAATTACAGATAACAAGCGACGCGCGCCTCAGTTTGAGGTGGTTCAGCACAAGTCGTGAATAAGTTTCATTCCTGGTCCGCGAAGATGATAACCAGCAAGATCACCATCGCGGAACTAGCTGCACTGCGCATACCCCCTTTGCAGAAAATTTTATAAAAACATTGAACCGACGCCGAGCGGGTTGCGACCTACCGGTGACAGAGGTTCTTGCAGGGTGACCGCTGGATGGTTGTGTCCGCATTCCGACTACCGAAAACACTGGCGTTGCCGCTGCTGATCAGCAGTTGGCCGGCACTGTCTGTGCCTGTGGCACTGGCGCAGCCGGAAGCGCAGCTGAGCGCTCCGGAGGTCGACGATTTTTATCGGCCCCGTGAAAGACTGCGCCTTTCCCTGCCCGACGATATGGGAGCGGATGGCCCTGGCCAGCTGAGCCTGGAACTGGATGGCATGGACGTTTCGGCACTGGTCCAGTGGCGCGGGGCGGAGCTGGTTTACGTGCCGGTGAGGCCGCTTACCCCCGGCGCCCATGAATTGAGGGTGATGTTTTACGGCGAGCGCGGCCGCGTTCAGGAACTGGGTTACTGGACCTTTGAGGTTCGCCACTCGGCCCGTCTTCGGGAGCTTCAGGCCAACGGCCAGTTGAATCTTGCGTTCAGTCAGCGTGTCACCGAGCGCGACCGGGGCGGGGGGAGCGACCTTCAAGGGGGCGGCAATCTGGAGTCCGGCCTGAGTGGCGACAACTGGCGGCTGGATAGCAGCCTGGACTTGATCGCGGTGAACAATAAGGATCTGGCCATTGCCGGGCGGGAAGTGGACCTGGCACGTTTCAACCTGCGCGGTGAGTACGGCCGCTATCGGCTGGCCCTCGGTGACCAGCAGTTGGCCTCCGCAAGCTTGATCCAGGATGGCTTCGAGCGGCGCGGCCTGTCCACCGGTGCCCGGCTGCCCCTGTGGGACGGCACTCTGTCACTGTATCGGGCCGGCAGCCAGCAGCGGGTGGGCGTGGATGCCGGGTTGGGCACTGATGATGCCGACAATCGCCTGAGCGGCGGTCGCCTGGAGTTCTGGCCCCTGCGTGGGGACGGCGCGCAACTTATGGTGGCGGGAGGGCGCCTGTCCGGTCGAGTCGGCGAGCCGGACTACGGCAGTCTCTACCCCAGTCCCTACCCGCAGGATGCCCCGGACACCGACCCGGTGGTGCACGAAGGTGATGCCTGGAACCTGATCATGGATGGCCAGTTCTTTCAGCGGCAACTGCGTGTGCGGTTGGAGAAAGCCGGCAGTGAGTATGACTTTGACGGTGTCGACAGCGGCTTTGAATCCGAGCGGGACAACGCCTGGTCCGCGCTGCTGGTATTGAACCCCGCGCCGGGAGGCGAACTCGACTGGCGCCTCGGGCTGGAATCAAAAAAACTGGGCACCTGGTACAGAAGCCTGGCCAACCGGTACGCGCCCGCCGACAAGCAAATGGAGCGGGTTTTCTTCGATATCACCAGGGATAAATGGACCTGGGATGGTGGCTACGCCGTAGAGGACAACAACCTCTCCGAGCACGCCGACTACGCCATATCCAGAACCCGGCAATGGCACCTCAATACCCGCTATATGGATTACGATCTCCCCGAGTGGTCGCTGCTTGCGGCTTTGGGGCAGCCGAGTTACACCCTGTCGGTGGAGGGCGCCAGGTTGCGGGACCGGTACACACCGCAGGGCTATCTGGCGAACGACCTGGAGACCAGGCGCTACGCGCTGACGGCGGCCTTTACCCGGGAGCAGCTGCAGTGGTCGGCGGGTTACCATTACGACAGCCTGGAGGATGCCACCGGCTGGCAACCGGAGACCCGCACCCAGGCAACCCGGCTGGATGCGGGCTGGTATCCGAGTGGCCGGTACAGTCTCTTTGTCGGCTGGGAACTGCAGCACACCACCTATCCCGATCAGGGCGTCAGTACCGATCGGCATATTTACTCTGTGGATGCGAAGGCGGAATTTATCCCCGAACGGTTAACGGGCGGTCTCAATATGGGTCTGAACCAGACCAGTGCGAGAGACGACCCTTTCTTCGCCCAGTGGGACGAAACCACTTATATCAGCGCCCAGCTGAACTGGCGGATTCGGCAGCCAGCCCCCCTGAGTTCGGGTCTGGAGCTGATTGTATCCGTCACTCGCAACGACTACCGGGATCGCTTGTTTGCGGGCAGTTCACCGATCGATTCACCGGTCGATGGTTATCAGGCATTTATTGAACTGCGCTCCAGTCTGCCGGTGGCGTATCCGGGGGTGCGGCCATGAGAATCTGTCGTCTTGCCATTGTCTTCATTCTTGCGGTCGGGTGCGCCCTCCCCGCATCCGCCCAGGAACTGGAACTCTGCTCCTCCATGCAGCCCTGCCCGGCGCCCCGCCCGGTCACGGTGGGGGTGGAAAGCACCCAGCCCATTGTCTGGCGGGGCAGGACTTATTTCGCCGGCGACATTGCCTCCGATGTGGGCTTTTTTACCCTCGACGAGACGGCTTCGGGAGAGCGCCTGGGGGTTGTGCGTCGCCCCCTGATGGGCCGGCTGGCCGGGTCGGCGGACGGCCGGTTAGTGAGTTTCACCCTCAACGAAACCCTGACGGTTCCCGCGGAGGTGAGTCAGCGCGCAGCCGCTCTGGGCGCCAGCCAGCTGTTATACGTCCGCCAGTTCAGCATCAACGGTATGTCGGTCACCGGTGTGCAAACCATTCGGCTGTCCGCTTCATTGCCCAATGCGGCGCGCTCCCTGCGCGAAGGACAGGCCGTGACCGCCAGTGGCCTGATCGTCCGGCGGGTGGCACTGCGGTTTGACGACGGTGCCGCCGTGGCGTCGGTGGGGCGCGGCGCGCGGCTGCGGGCGTTGGCCGCCATCCGCTACGACCGCGCCGGGTTGCTGGAGGCGGTGTGGGAGGTGGCGACTCCGGCGACCACCCGCGGCCAACCGGTATTCCGCCGGCTGGATACGGTGCGCCAGTATCTGGGGGGCGGTCAGGAGGCTTCCCTGCAAAGCCCCGTGTTACCGACCGACGAAGCGGGGCTGTATTTGCTGCGCTTACGCCTGCTCCAGCCTTCACTCGAGAGTGACAGTATCGAATTGCGCTACCAGGTGAGTGGCAAGCCGACGGCGCCAGCGTTTGTGCCGGTGTTGCCCGTGAACAGTCCGCGGGCGGGAACGGCCCTCGACGCCGCGACGGAATTTCGCTGGCGGCCGGCCGCCGGTACACGGGCCTATCAATTGGAACTGTACGACCAGCCCCCGTCGGCAGCGGAGTCGGCCACATCGTCCGAACCCGGCACCGTCCCGGCGGAAATGACCGCAACACCCACTACGGGCATTCTGCTGCAGGGAAATACGGACCGCACCCGGTTATCTCCCACCGTGTTACACCGGTTGCTGCCCGGGCGAATTTATTACTGGCGAGTGAGCGCGGTGAATGCCGAGGGAGCCATTGTGGCCGCCAGTCCGATTCAGTCGATTCGCACCGAGGAGTAAGCCGGGCCAATCTATGGAATATTCAATACAGGATAGCGATGAACAGTTGTTACGTACCATGGCGGTCGGCGATACGGAGGCGATGACCGCGTTTTATCGCCGGCACGAAGCGCGTGTTTACCGTTATCTGTTGTCCAGGTTGAACGATTCGTTCACCGCCGCCGACCTATTGAATGAAGTGATGCTCGAGGTCTGGCGCTCGGCGGCCCGGTTCGCCGGGCGCGCCAAAGTCACCACCTGGATGCTCGGAATTGCGCACAATAAAGTGATGACCCACTGGCGCAAGCAGGGCGCGCGCGAGTTTACGGACCTGGACGATAACCTGACCGACGATACGCCGGCAGCGGATCTGGAACAGGTACTGGCTGCGGTGAAGGACGGCCAGGTATTGCGCGCCTGTATGCAAACCCTGTCGCCACCCCACCGGGAGATCCTGCACCTGGTGTTTTTTGAAGAGCTGGATTACGCGGAAATTGCCAGTATTCTGCAAATTCCCGAAGGCACGGTGAAATCCCGGGTGTATCACGCCAAAAACCTGTTGAAGAAACAACTGGCCAGAGCCATGAGGTCGCCATGAACAAAATTGATGAGCAACTGAATCTGTGGGCCAACGGCAGATTGCCGGAAGCGGAACGCGGGGAGCTCGAAAAAAAAATGGCCGAGGACCCGGCCCTGGCCCGGGAAGCTGAATTTTTACAGGCGCTCCGGCAGACGGTGCAGGACGAGCCGGCAACACCGCCGGGAGAACTCGGCCTGGCCCGTTTACAAAAAGCGATGCGCGAGGAGCGGGAAGAGGGACGGAAAGAAACCTTCGAGGCCCCGCCCCGTAAAAATTTCTGGAAACCTGTGGCGATTGCGGCCTGCTTCATGGTGGCGGTCCAGGCGGCACTGCTGTTGGGGCCGACGCCCTGGGAGGGAGGTACAGCGGTCGATGTGGGCCCGGCGTCAGGAGAGGGCGTAGCGGCGGGACCGCAGCTGCAAATCGTCTTCGCTCCCGAGGCGACCGCGGCGGATATTCAGGCGGCCGTGCTGAGTGTGAACGGCAGCATCGTCGCCGGGCCCAGCGCCCTGGGCGTCTTTCGGTTGGGATTACCGGAAGACGTCTCGACCGAGGCGGCGGTGGAGACCCTGCAGGCGTCTGAGTTTGTGGAAGAGGTGATTGCGCCGTGATGCCGGGGGCTGGCAGGCGGAGCATTTTACTCCTGTCGATCTCGCTGTTGTCGATTTGGTCGGGTCTCCCCATGGCGCAAGCGGCGGAGGACGATCCGGCCACTGAGACGCGCCGGGATGTGGACCTCGCGGAGCGTGAAAGGGCGGAGTCGGCGGTCAGCTCGCGGGAAACCGGGACCGAACCAGCGGACGCCGGAACTGAACAGCCGCGCCGGCCGACGCGCGAGCGAGAAGAAAAGCTGGACTCCACTCCGGTTCAACCGGGCGAGGCGGAACCGCGGCCTGAAGCGGTTGCCGATCAGAAGCCCGAGCCCAAGCGCAAACCCCCAGCCAAGCCCGAACCTGAGCCTGAACGCGAACCCCAACACGACCCCAAACCCGAGCCGGAGCGCGAACCCGAATCCAAACCCGAGCCCACCGTTGAGTCGAGCGCAGCGGATGCCGCCGAAACGAAAACGCCGGAAGAGGTCGAACCGAAATCCGCTGCCTCCGCGCCGAGCCGCCCGCCGATTCGGCGGGGCGGCAGCCTGCTGGAGCGTTCACCCCCGCCGCCCCCGCCGGTACCGCCACCGCGGCAAATCGCAGCCGCCGACCCGGAACCCGACAAGGATGCGCAGGATTATGAACCGGGTGAAATATTACTGGTGAGCGCCGATATGGCCGAAGCGCAATCGGCGGCCCGCCAGCTTCAGGCTTATCAGCTGCGAGTGAAGTCCCGGCAGCGCCTTGGCAATCTGGGGTTGGTGCTCAGCGTCTTTCGCCTGCCCCCGGGAGACAGCGCGCCCGCCCTGATGGCCCGCCTGCAAACGGAGTTGCCGGACCTGAACCTGGACACCAACCAGCGCTATCAGGCGCTCAATGCCCGGCGGCGATACGCCTATCGCTTGATTGCCTGGCCCGACCCCATCGGCTCCTGCCATCGCGACTTCCGCATCGGCATGTTGGATGCCCCGGTGGCGGACAAGCATCCGGCGCTGGTTAATGCGGCGCTGGTGCGACGCAACTTTGTGCGCGGCGAAGCGGCTTCTCCGGTACACGGGACCGCGGTGGCCAGTCTGTTGATCGGCGAGCCGGGCTCGCCGGCGCCGGGCCTGCTGCCGGGCAGCCGGTTGTTCGCGGCGGAAGTCTTCCGCCAGCGGGGCGAGACCACCGACACCACCACGGATACCCTGCTGGCCGCCCTGGATTGGCTGGCCGGGCGGGACGTGCAGGCCATTAACCTGAGTCTGGGCGGGGAGCACAACCGGGTGTTTGAACTGACACTGGAGCGACTGCTCGAGCGCGACATCCGGTTGGTGGCGGCGGCCGGCAATCGTGGGCCGGATGCACCGCCGGTGTTTCCCGCGGCGCAGCCGGGAGTGATCGCGGTCACTGCGGTGGATGCCGTGGAGCGACTGTACCCGGACGCCAACCGGGGCGATTACATCGACCTGGCGGCGCCGGGTGTGGATATCTGGGCGGCCGACGGCGAGGCTCCGGGCCGCTACCACACCGGGACATCCTTCGCCGCGCCTTTTGTGACCGCCGCGCTGTTGTTGGCGGATCACCGGGGTGTGGACCTGACCGGGACGGTGAAAGATCTGGGCCCCGAGGGGCGCGACGACCGTTTTGGTTGGGGGTTGGTGCAAGTGGCGGGAGGGTGTCGCTAGTCAGTGTACAAAGGGCAGCCTCAAATAATTGAAAACCTCTCTTCGGGCGTAGGGTGTCGCCGTACCCCAATCGCCTGACAGATTTTTGCTCCTCAAATTATTGTAACTGCTCACCCCTGTAGGAGCGGCGGGGTGATTCTCTTAGAGCCTGTTTACGATCTTCGTAGCAGTAGGGCCAGGAATGCCAAGTGGATGAACTGCAAGCTGGTGTTGAGCAGTTCTTCCACAGCCTCCGGCACTTTTCCAACCAAGCAAATGGGCGTTCCACCACCCAGCGCTTGGGAATCACCGCAAAGGTATGTAGCTCGCTGCGCTTGGCGACTTGCACCGTCGCGCCCAGCCTCTCATGCACAGTCTGGGCAAACGGCTTGCCAGTGTAGGCGCTATCAACCAAGACACTCTGGACTTGACCCAACCCTGGCTGACATCGCTCAAAGGCCTCCTTCCGATCTGTCACATTCGCTGTCGTCACCGCTACCGCATGCGGCAAGCCTTGAGTGTCGACGGCAATGTGGCGCTTGATTCCCGAACCTTCTTGCCCGCATCGTAGCCTTTCTGCTCGGCGCTATCGGTGTTCTTGACGCTCTGCGCGTCCACGATCAAGAACGAGCTGCAAGCGTTGCGCCCCTGTTTCGTACGGGCCACGCCAACCTGATTTTTTGAGTGCCCGCTCCAGCAGGCTCACCCCTTGCGCATCAGGCGCGTTCCATTTGGCAAAATACGAGTACACCGTTTGCCACTTGGGAAA
>NZ_JBOFOC010000033.1:0-9305 GCF_051659245.1 Microbulbifer sp. | reverse complement strand
TGCCACAGTTATTCATGTCAGTCCCCTTCTGGTTTAAGGCGCTTAGCGACCTTGTGTTTCAAAACTCAACCAGTTTAGGGGACTGACCTCCTACTGAGCTAGATCTTGGCTCGCCGCTTTATTACATCTCCTACAGGGGGGATATTCGCATTCTGTCAGGGCAGGATTTTTTCCAGCCGCTCCAGGTCGTTGACCACCCGCCAGCTGCCGCCGCTCTGCTCCACCTTGCTCTGCCACTGCTCCAGACGCCCCAGGTATTCGGTGGGGTCGACGTTGTCGCTGCCCAGCTTGGTGACATTCAGGGCCACCAAGTCGAAGCCGTTCAATTGCAGGGGAATATCCCGGTTGTAACCCTCCTTGATCTCCTCCTTGAGGTCGGAAAAGATCAGGATGGTCTTGCGTCCGGGCTCCTTCTCATTGAGGTATTCCACCGCCTGCAACAGGCCGCCGGTGATATCGGTGTAGGCGGCGGGCTCGGTTTCCGCCACAAACCGGTCGACAGCCTGCTGGAAGGCCCGCTTCTGTTTGTTGGTGACACTGGGGCGGTCGTCAAAGGTGACCTTGGCCTTGATGTTTTTCTCGCTGAAGCTGCCGGTGTTGATACTGGCCACGGCAAAGGTGTCGCCGGGATTCATTCTCGCCAGGGTGAAATTGATCACCTGCCGGGCCTTGTCCAGCTCCCGGGTGTAGGTGCCGGAAGTATCGATCAGCATGTACACGCCCTGGTTGCGCGCCACAGGCTCGCCGCAGGCGGCGAGCAGCAGGCAGCAGAGGATGCCTGTCAGTCTTTTCATTGTACTTTCTCCGCAGTTGCCGATTGGGGGGGCTCCCGCCAGCTGAGGTATTTGCTCTCCAGCCACAGGGGGAAGAAAATCAGGATATCGTAGAGGCGCACCAGCATACCGCCGGCCCGCAGGCAGGCGGTGCCGGCGAGGCGCAATACAACCGACAGCAGGCGCAGTGCAAAGCCGACCAGTACGCCGATCACCGTGCGCGCGGAGGCGATAAAGTTTTCCAGGGGAATCGCCACGAAGGTGAGCGCAAAAGGCAGGATAAAGCCCATACCCATCTGCGCCGCGGTGGTGATCCAGTAAACGCCAGTGCTGGCGGCAGCCACTTCTTCGCCCCGGAGCTGGGCGCTCACCGCCAGGTCCTCCTGCATCAGTATCTCGCGCATAAACGCCAGCCCCGCCTCCACGGTGGCGAGGAAGAACAGCAACACGAAGGCAGCCCACATCATGCGCATGCGCAACTTGTCGCTGAGCGCGCCGATCACCGGAAACAGCCGGGTGATGCGCAGGCACTCCATGGCGAACAGGCCCATGGTGATCTCCACCAGAATAATCACCAGCGCGGAAATATCCGCCACCTTAAAATTGCCGATATAGCTGGTTCCGCCGACCATTTCGGTCATCGGTCGGGCGATCAGGTGGAAATTGATCAGGGCACCGCCCACGGCGATGGCCAGCACAAAGGCGGAAATAAAGAATTGGCTGAGGGAGGAGGAGGAGAGCATGCGCTGGGCGCGGTCGCTGTCGCGAAGGATTTCCTCGTAGTGTTCCATATGGCCGTCGAGCACCTTTGCGCGGCGGTTCACCGAATCGACGCTCTTGTTGACCCGCCCCAGGATGGAGAGGATGGATCGCCAGTGGGGCATCATGCGCCGGAGCAGCTGATGTCGCACCCTGGCGGACTCCCGGTAGGCTTCCAGCGCCTTGGACTCCGCCTTGCGCATGGAGTGGTTGATGGTCTCCAGCACATCCCCCACCACCGGGTCCTGCTTGGCGGGAATATCCGCCACCGCCTTGATCGCCTTGGCCCAGTTGGTGGGCTCCGGCGGTACTTCGGCGCTGCGCACGTAGTCCTCGTCGATGGCGGTAAGCTGTTCGCAGAGTTTGCGGTGCAGGGCCGGATACTGTGCCAGCTCCTTTTTCATGACGCTCTCGATGCGGTCGAACTCGCGCTCGATATGCCGCTCCGCCGCCTCGCGCCCCGCCGCCAGCAATACCTCCCGGTTGCGTTGCTGCAGGCGGCTTTCCGCGCCAGCCACCGCATTGGCCCCCAGGCGCAGGGACTGGTGAAAGAAGCGCGCCAGGGCCAGGATGCCCTGGTGCACCGGCTTGCGCGCGACAAACAACGCCACCAGCGCCAGCACAAACCACAGCCAGAGCGGCGGGCTATCCAGTAATCCGGTCACGGTATTGTCCCCTTGAGATCTGATGTTATCGGCACCCATCCTAACAGCAGTCAGCGGGCGGCACATGCCCCCTTCCGCTGGTATTCATCAGTCCCCGGGGAAAAGCCGGGGAAGATTATTTCAATTGCAAGACCAAATGGTGTAAATTCGCGACATAATTATCAAAAAAACCGGAACTCCTTCATGTTGATGCCTCAACATGGAAACAACCAGGAAGAAACCGTTATGTTTGCCGATCACGATCCCACCCTGGTCGTCCTGTCCTATATGGTCTCAGTCCTGGGTTCCTATACGTCCCTGCAACTGGCCCTCGCCATCCCCAGCGCGAAGAACCGCCGGGAAAAATACCGGGCCATCGCCTGGGCCGGCGTTGCCATGGGCTGCGGCGCCATCTGGGCAATGCACTTTATCGCCATGCTCGCCTTCGAGATGGACATGCCCACTTCCTACGACATCCTGATCACCCTGCTGTCCGCCCTGATCAGCGTCGGTGCCTGCTGCCTGGGGATGACCATTGCCACCCTGGGAACCTTCCGCATCGACAACCTGATGCCCGCCGGCTGCATCATGGGTTGCGGCGTGGCCAGCATGCACTACTGCGGCATGGCGGCGATGCTGATGCCGGCGGAAATCGAATACGACCTCAATATCCTGCTGGCTTCGGTGATTATCGCCGCGGTGGCCTCGATCGCTGCACTGTGGCTGGCGTTTCGCACCCGGGGCCACCTGCAGAAGCTGGCCAGCGCCCTGGTAATGGGGGTCGCGGTCTGCGGGATGCACTACACGGGTATGACCGCCGCCAGTTTCCGCCACACCGGCGTGATGCCCAGTGGCACGGGGCTCGGAGCCATCAGCGGCGATTACCTGGGCATAGCGACCTTTTCGATCAGCGCGGTACTTCTGGTCTGGGTACTGAAGAACACCCTGGCCAAGGGCAAGGCGGCACCCGTTTAATCCAATCGCTTGCGGAAACGGGCGATGGCCAGGGTCATCATCAGTGCGATAAAGACCACCAGCGCCAGCACGTCCGGCCACAGTTCCAGCAGCCCGGCGCCGCGCAACATCACACCGCGGATCAGGCGCAGGAAGTGGGTGAGCGGCAACACCTCGGCGATCCACTGGGCGATATGGGGCATGCCGTCGAAGGGGAACATAAAGCCGGAGAGCAGTATCGAGGGCAGGAAGACGAAGAAGGTCATCTGCATAGCCTGGAACTGGGACTGGGCACGGGTGGAAATCAGCAGGCCCATGCTCAGGTTGGCGAGGATCAGCAGTATGCCGGCCCAGTAGACATCCAGCACACTGCCGCGGATGGGCACGTCGAAGAGCAGCATGCCCAGCAGCAGGATCAGGCTGGTCTGCACCAGGCCGATCAGGCCGTAGGGCAGCACTTTGCCGATCATCAGTTCGGCGCTGCTCACCGGGGTGGCGATCAGCAGTTCCATGTTGCCGCGTTCCCGTTCGCGCACTATGGCCACCGCGGTGAACATCACCATGGTCATGGTGAGGATAATACCGATCAGTCCGGGGACGATATTGATCGCGGAGACGCGCTGGGGGTTGTAGAAACTCACCACTCTGATCGGCGTTTCGGGAAGCGGCACGGAAGAATTCCGCGGCACGCCGGGCACATGGACCAGCGGCATCTGCGCCAGCTGCGCGGCGGCGCTCTGCACCACGGTATCGCTGCCGTCCACCAGTACCTGCACCGCCTCGCTGCCCTCCTCCAGGCGGCGCTCGAAATCCCGGGGTATCACCACCCCCACGCTGATCTCGCCCCGGCGCAGCATGGCCATCAGTTGCTGCGCGCTGGTCGCATCCGCTACCGGCTCGATTATCCCGGTGGCGAGCATGTCCATCACCACTTGGCGCGAACCGCTGGTGCCCGCCTCATCGGCGATTGCTGCGGGCAGGTGGCGCAGGTTGAGGTTGATGGCATAGCCGAACAGGATCAGTTGCATGATCGGGATGCCGATAATCATTGCCAGGGTGATGCGGTCCCGGCGCAATTGGCGCACCTCCTTGACCACCACTGCCAGCAGTCGCCGCGAATTCACGATTGTTCCTCCTCCCTGGTGTCCTGTCTGGTATTAAATAGTGATATCAGAGCCCCCCAGATTGTTCACAGTTAGGCGCAGCTCGCAGGGAATGGTCATTCCATTTTCAAGAGCTGCAACGCAGCTGTGGGCAATCTGGGGGGCTCCCTTCGGGCGGGCCGCTAAGCAGCCATCTGCGGCGTTGCACTTGCTTGACGTAGATGACTACGCCGGCGCAAGTGCGCCTAGCACCTGGCCGCTTAGCGACCCGCTGATATCACTATTTAATACCAGACAGGACACTAGTTTCCCTGTAGGTAACCGCGACGAACACATCCTCGAGACTGGGCTCCGTGGGTTCCGCCTCGGCGCTCAATCCCTCTCGTTCAAAGACTTCATTGATCCGCGCCGTATTGTCGTCCACCTTCTCCAGGAGAACCCGCAGGCTGTTGCCGATTTGCGCCGCGCTGATAACCCCCGGCACGCCGAGCAATATCTCCTTCGCCCGGCGCGGGTGGTCTGTGCGCACCTCCAGCGTACGCCCCCGCAAGGAGCCGGTCAGATCCGCCGGGGAGTCGTCCGCCACCAATACCCCCCGATTCAAAATCGCCAGGCGGTGGCAGCGCTCCGCCTCGTCCATATAGTGGCTGGAAACCAGCAGGGTGGTGCCGGCGTCCGCCAGTTCGAACAGCTTCTCCCAGAAATCCCGCCGGGACTCCGGGTCCACGGCGCTGGTGGGCTCGTCGAGAAACAGCAGTTCCGGCTTGTGGATCACCGCGCCCGCCAGTGCCAGGCGCTGCTTCTGTCCCCCACTCATGGTTCCCGCCAGTTGGTCGGCGCGGTCGCTGAAATGGTATTCCTCCAGCAACTCGTCCACCCGGGCCGCGGTGTCGCGGCGCGACAGGTTCTGGATCGCGGCGAGAAACTCCAGGTTTTCACGCACCGTGAGATCGGTAAACAGGGAGAAGTGCTGGGTCATGTAGCCGATGCGCTTGCGCAACGCATCGGCCTCGTCGGGAATCTTCAAGCCCAGCACTTGGATATCCCCGGCGGTGGGGGTCAGCAGGCCGCACAGCATGCGGATGCTGGTGGACTTGCCGGAACCGTTGGGGCCGAGAAAACCGTATACCTGCCGGCGGGCGACGGTGAGATCCATATCGTTCACCGCCACCAGGTCGCCGAACTTTTTTGTCAGGCCGCGGGCACGGATCGCCGGTTCGGATTCGCTCATTGTGCGACGTCCGGAAACTCTGCAGTGTTCCCCGCCCCGGAGGAGGCGGTGTGGGGAAACTCCGCTCGCAGCGGCAGTCCGGCGGGCAGTTCGGCGGCATCCTCTCCCAGCTGGATTTCCGCCAGGTAGCTGAGCCGCGCCACATCGTCGCCAGTAAGGGCATAGTAGGGAGTGAAGACCGGCTCATTGCGGATCATCCGCACCCGCCCACGAAAAGCTTTTTCCCGCCCCTGTAAAAAGACCTCCGCGCTGTCCCCCGCCTGCACCTCCGCGCGCAGCGGTTCGGGGATATATACCCGGGCGTAGGGCGCGTCCCCCACCAGCATAATCGCCAGCAAACCGCCCACTGGCGCCTCGTCCCCCAGCTTGAAGGGCAGGTCGTCCACCAGGCCGTCCCTGGGGGCCTGCACATCGAGCTTCTCCAGCAGCACCGCCTGCGCCTCCGCTTCCGCCCGGGCCTGCCCCAGGGCGGCCTCACCCTGCGCGATCTGTTCGCTGCGCGTGCCCCGCTCCAGTTCCAGCAGCGCCGCCTCGGCGGATTCCACCTGTGCGGTAGCGGCGTCGGCGGCAGCCTTGGCGCTGTCGATATCCTGCTGGGAGACATAGTCCTGGCGGCCCAGTTCATACAGGCGGCGGTAATGGTCCCGCGCTTCTTTTTCCTCGGCGCGGGCGGCGGCCAGACTCGCCCGGGCGCGCTCGATCTCCTCGATCCGCGGGCCCACCCGCAACTCCTTGAGCTCCGCCTCGCGCCGCTGTACCTCGGCGCGGGCGGCGTTCAGCTGCGCGCGGGTGCGGCTGTCGTCCAGTTGCAGCAGGAGCTGCCCGGCACTGACCCGCTGCCCCTCGCGCACCTCGATGCTCACGATCTTCTCCGCCGCCGGTGCCGGCAGCGCGATGCGGTCCCACTCCAGAGTACCCAGGGCCTGCTTCGGCTCGGGCTGGCAGGCGCACAGCAGCAGTGTTGCGAACAGGACGGAAGACCCGACGCCCTTCATGGCTTCAACTCCAACCCCCGCTGCAGCAGTGCCAGGGTATGCCGCTGCATATCCTCACCGGTGATATCGTCCGCGTCCTGCAACTGCCGCCAGATGGGCGCACCGGCGACGGGAAACAGGGTCAGCCCGATCAGGGAGACCAGCAGCAGGCGGGGGTCCAGGTCGGCATTCAGTTCCCCCTCCCCCTGGGCGGCGGCAAACCGGGCAGTGAAAAGGCGGGCCACTTCCTTCAGGCGGTCGATCATCAATCCCCGCAGGGCTCCTCCCTCGCACAATACCTCCCTCACCCAGAGCGGCGGCCACCAGGGATTCTCCGCCACCACCTCGTCCATGGCGGAGATAAAAGCATTGATCAACGCCGCCACATCACCGCTGGCAGAAACCAGTTTCTCCTGAACCCGGTACATCAGCGGCATTATCCGGTCCTCGATAACCGCCTGCCGCAACTGCTCCCGGTTGCCAAAATAGTAGTGCAATAGCGCGGGGGTAACGCCGGCCTCACTGGCGATGGCCTTGAGCGAGGTAGCCCCCACCCCTTCGCGGGCATAACAGGCCAGCGCCGCATCGATCAGCGCCGGGCGCAGCTCGGCGGAGTCGCGGCCCGGGCGGCCGGGAGGCCGCTTATTGGCCGCGCTTCTGGACGCCATGAATCCCACCTCCAACAGATAAGTAATTAAAATTTAATTAATGATTTAATTAAATTCAAGAATTACAACGGTCATGAGAAAAACTTTCGTTTGGCGGGACTTAATCGCGATTAATTTCAATTATGCGAACAATCTTGAAAAAAAATGCTAAAGGGTCGAGAGAAAATGAAAATGTTCTCACATTAAATGAGGGGCGAGCAGGCCGAAGGGAACCGTCGCCAATGGCGCCGAAACCCTTGGCAGTTCAATGAGGCAAGCACATCCGCATATTTACATGGGGACCCACTTCACCTCGGAGCCGAATGTTCACAACCATGTGCGCTACATCCTGCGCCTGAGTTCCGCGCTGCTGCCCGATGGCCCCGAGGCTTCCGACCTCCGCGGCACGGTTTCGACCGTCGAGTCATCGGATATCTTTGCCCTGGCCAACGGCGAAACCCGCTCCAAGCACTATTCCAACCAGCGCCTGAAAGACTGGACCCATATCGGCGCCACCGGCGACAACGTCGGTATGTGGGTGGTCCGGGACGACCAGGAGGGCGGCTCCGGCGGCCCCTTTTACCGCAGCCTGCTCAACCAGGCCACGGATACCGACCAGGAACTGACCTATATCGTCAATTACGGCCAGGCCCAGACCGAGGACTTCAGGACCGGCATCCTGAACAGCTACACCTTCATGGTGACCGGGGGAGAAGCCCCCAGCGGGCGGCCCGATACTTCCTGGTTTGCCGATATGGGGTTGCGGGGATACGCCGCGCCGCCTGAACGCGGCCGGGTGGCGGGCGTCGGGATCAACGGCATGGACCCCAATTACGACTACACAGTGAGCTTCGCCAGCGACACCGCGCAGTACTGGACCGATGCCGATCCAAATAGAGATGGCTACTACAGCCGCAACGGCATGCGCCCGGGCACCTATAAGATGACCGTCTATAAAAACGAATTGGAGGTCTACACACGGAGGTGACAGTCGCCGCAAGTGAAACAACGATTCTTCACAGCATTTCCATTGCGGATGATCCCAGCCGCGATCCTGCGATCTGGCGCATCGGCGACTGGGACGGCTCGCCACAGGAGTTTCTCAACGGCGACAAGCTGACGAAGATGCACCCTTCCGATGTGCGGATCGATACCTGGGACCCGGCCAACCATATTATCGGGTCATCCAGTGATTCGGAATTTCCCGCGACTATGTGGAAGGAAGTCAACAACGATCATATCGTCTACTTCAAATTGAACAGCGATCAGATCGAATCCGCTCACACCCTGCGTATCGGGCTGACCTGCGCCTTTGCCGGCGGGCGGCCCAAGATTACGGTCAACGACTGGATATCGGGCAACCACCCTCCCTCGAGCCAACCCTCGACCCGCAACCTGACCACCGGCAGCTATCGCTGCAACAACGTCACCTATCCCTTTGAGATCCCCGCCACTGCCTGGAAGCAGAATCCCGGAGAGTGGAACCGGTTGGTGATCTCTGTGATCAGTGGCTCGGGTGCTTCCGGATTTTTGTCGGCGGGTTACAGTGTCGACAGTATCGATCTGCTCGAATAATTACAGGAGGTCTCGCAGCGGGCCTGAGGCCCGCTTGTGGAACAGGGATCAAATGTGCTGGACCTGGTCGATCTCGTACTCGACCGCGCCGGAGGGGGTGTGCACTTCCACTACATCGCCCTCCTCCTTGCCGATCAGGGCGCGGGCGATGGGGGAGTTGACGGAAATCTTGTGGTTTTTCACATCCGCCTCGTCGTCGCCGACGATCTGGTAGGTGACCTCCTCGTCGGTATCCATATGGATAATGCTCACGGTGGTGCCGAAGATCACCTTGCCGCTGGGCTCGATGGATTTGACATCGATCACCTGGGCGAGGGACAGCTTGCCCTCGATCTCGCGGATGCGGCCCTCGATAAAGCCCTGCTTTTCGCGGGCGGCGTGGTACTCGGCGTTTTCTTTCAGGTCGCCGTGTTCGCGGGCCTCGGCGATGGCCTGCACTACGGCCGGGCGCTCGACTCTTTTAAGCTTTTCCAGTTCGGCGCGCAGTGACTCGGCGCCCTCTACGGTCATTGGTACCCGGTTCAAAACGGAACCTCCGGATTTATTCATTAGAAAACCAGGCTTCGCCTATGGGCAAAGCCTGGCCGGTATTTCGAAAATTTGATTTTGCCTCCTGTAGGAGCGGCGGGGCGGCCATCCGCCCCG
>NZ_JBOFOC010000032.1:0-8540 GCF_051659245.1 Microbulbifer sp. | reverse complement strand
ATCAATCCAGCTTCGTGGCATAGTCCGATCGCGGGCATGGCCCGCTCCTACAGCGAAATCGTGCGAGTCCCGAGTCCCTAAAAATAGTAATCCTCCATATTGATTTCCCGCCAATCGTAGACCAACCGCTCGCCCTCTTCGGTGACCAGGCTCACCCGCTCGGCGGCGATGCAGGTGGACCAGTCCACCGCCCGCCAATCCACCAGCTCCGCGCCGCCGTGTACTTTGATCACCGCATCTTCCCAGGCCTGGGCGCACTGCTCGGGAACACTGCCCCGCACGACCAGTTCGCGCCCCAGGTATTTGCCGTAGCGCAGTTGCGGCATCCAGTTGAGGTGATAGCGGGTTTCCGCGCTCTGTAAATAGTATTTGCCGCCGGCCTTCACCAGTGTGCCGCTGACCGTGATTAATGGTGTGGGAGCGTTGGCAGTACAGGCGACCAGCAGTAGCGGAAGAAAAGGCAGAGGAGTACGCGGGAACATAAGGAAAACCTTGCGGAAACGGTTGTCGGTAAACTTAGCCGGCTCCGCAAGGTTTTTGGCGTCTGGACAAAATTGCAATCAGCCAGTTACGACATCCGTGACCCGTGAACTGTTCCTCCGCAAGAAAGGCGGATAGAATCCACGCAATTTTTCCGGTAAACAATTTGGGGGCTACCCATGCGTACTTTTGCAAAGGGGCTGGCTGCGCTGGCTCTGGCCTGTTCTTCTGCAGCCAACGCCGAAGGCGGCTACTTCGGCGGGCCTGCCGGTTTGATGACCATTGACCGCTCCAATTTCGACGACCCTTTCAATCTCGGCCTGCGCGCCGGCTATACCTTCGCTTCCGGTTGGGGTTTTGAAGGGGAATACACCAACTCGATTATCAGCGGCGAGGCCGACGTCTTTAGCGGCGATATCGATGTGGATATCCAGACCCTCGCCTTCTATGGCACCTACCGCTCCCACGGCAATATCTACTTCAAGGGCCGCGCCGGCGTCCTGCACGAGGATATCGACTTCTACGGCGACGACACCGGTATCTCCCTCGGTGCCGGCGTGGGCTTCAACTTCGGCCCCAACACCGATGTCGAACTGGAATACACCCGGATCGAAGAGGACGTGAACTTCTGGTCCGGGACCATGACCCTGTCCTTCTGATCCCCCCGGCGCGGCCGCCCGGTCGCGCCTTGGCGCACAGCCCCCAACCTTGGTGTACAATGCGCGCCTTTCCAAACCGCCAGTTTCATCTAGTCTGAACTCAGCCCGTTTTACCGAGGGAATACCATGTTTGATTCATCCGCCAAGCTCTCTTCTTTCGACCCGGAGATCTGGGAAGCCATTCAGGAAGAGGACCGCCGCCAGGAAGAACATATCGAGCTGATCGCCTCTGAAAACTACACCAGCCCGCTGGTGATGACGGCCCAGGGCACCAGCCTGACCAATAAATACGCAGAGGGCTATCCCGGCAAGCGTTACTACGGCGGCTGCGAGTATGTGGACAAGGTGGAAACGCTGGCGATAGAGCGGGCGAAAGAGCTGTTCGGCGCCGACTACGCCAATGTGCAGCCCCACTCCGGCTCCCAGGCCAACGCCGCGGTCTACCAGGCCCTGTGCGCCCCCGGGGACACCGTGCTGGGCATGAGCCTGGCCCACGGCGGCCACCTGACCCACGGCGCGCGGGTGAACTTCTCCGGCAAGATCTACAACGCGGTACAGTACGGCCTCAACCCGGAGACCGGCGAGGTGGACTACGAGGAGGTGGAGCGCCTGGCCCTGGAAACCAAGCCGAAGATGATCGTGGCCGGCTTTTCCGCTTACAGCCGGGTGATGGACTGGGCGAAGTTCCGCACCATTGCCGACAAGGTGGGTGCCTACCTGATGGTGGATATGGCCCATGTGGCCGGTCTGGTGGCCGCGGGCGAGTACCCGTCCCCAATCCCCCACGCCGACGTGGTGACCTCCACCACCCACAAGACCCTGCGCGGCCCCCGCGGCGGCATCATTCTGGCGCGTGCCAACGAGGAGATCGAGAAGAAGCTCAACTCCGCGGTATTCCCCGGCGGCCAGGGTGGCCCGCTGATGCACGTGATCGCCGCCAAGGCAGTGTCCTTCAAGGAGGCCATGAGCCCCGAGTACAAGGCCTACCAGAAGAAGGTGGTGGAGAACGCCCGCGCCATGGCCGAGACCTTCCTCGACCGCGGTATCAACATCGTCTCCGGCGGCACCGACGACCACCTGATGCTGGTGGACCTGATCGGCAAGGAGTACACCGGGAAGGACGCCGACGAGGCCCTCGGTAACGCCAACATCACCGTAAACAAGAACGCCGTGCCCAACGACCCCCGCTCGCCGTTTATCACCAGCGGCCTGCGCGTCGGCACCCCGGCGATCACCACCCGCGGTTTCGGGGTGGAGGAGACCAGGCAGCTCACTCACTGGATCTGCGACGTGCTGGACGGGCTGGAGAAGGGCGACGCCGGGCCGGTGATCGCCGAGGTGAAGGAAAAGGTGCTGGAGACCTGCGCCAGGTACCCGGTTTACCAAAAAAGCTGAATCGCACTTCCGTAGGGTGTGCCGCGGCAGACAACTGCTCCATGCGTATTCTGCATGACCGCTGGGCGGCACCGGCCATCCATGGCTGCCTCGCACCCCTGTGCTGGGCGGTGTGCGCGGCACATCTTGCGGACTGTGATAAACTGCGCGCAATTTTTCTACAGGGCCTCCCCTCCCATGCACTGTCCTTTCTGCAGCGCAGAAGAAACCAAAGTCGTCGATTCCCGCCTGGTCGCCGAGGGCGATCAGGTGCGACGCCGGCGCGAGTGTCTCCAGTGTCACGAGCGCTTCACCACCTTCGAGACCGCCGAGCTTCTGCTGCCGCGGGTGATCAAGCAGAACGGCCAGCGCGAGCCCTTCAACGAAGAGAAGCTGCGCGCCGGCATCCAGCGCGCGGTGGAAAAGCGCCCGATCAGCACTGAGCGGGTGGAATCCGCCGTGGCCCAGATCAAGCACGCCCTGCAGGCCACCGGCGAGCGCGAACTGCCCGCGCGCGCCATCGGCGAACTGGTGATGGAACAGCTGCGCGAGCTGGACCAGGTGGCCTACGTGCGTTTCGCCTCCGTCTACCGCCGCTTCGAGGACGTCAGCGAGTTCAGCGAGGAGATAGAGCGGCTGACGCGGAAACCCGCGGAGCCCCGCTGATATGCTGCCCCGGGAACTGATGGCGCGGGCGGTACAGCTCGCGGAACGCGGCCTTTACACCACCATGCCCAATCCGCGGGTCGGCTGCGTGATCGCCGACGGCGACGGCCGGATCCTCGGCGAGGGCTGGCACCGGCGCGCCGGCCTGCCCCACGCGGAGATCGAGGCGCTCACCGACGCCGGAGAGCGATCCCGCGGTGCCACTGTCTACGTCACCCTGGAACCCTGCAGCCACAGCGGCCGCACCGGCCCCTGCGCCGACGCCCTGATCGAGGCCGGCGTGGCGAAGGTGGTTTACGGCATGCAGGACCCCAATCCCGCAGTGGGCGGGCAGGGCCTGCAGAGGCTGCGCGATGCCGGCATCGAGGTGGAGGGCCCGCTGCTTGAAGAACAATGCCGGGCCCTCAACCCCGGCTTTATCAAGCGCATGGCCCTGGGCCTGCCGCTGGTGCGCATCAAATCCGCCATGAGCCTGGACGGCCGCACCGCCATGGCCAGCGGCGAGTCCAAGTGGGTCACCGGCCCCGCCGCGCGCGCCGACGTGCAGCGGCTGCGCGCGCGCAGCTGCGCAGTGGTCACCGGGGTGGAGACGGTGCGCTTCGACAACCCCAACCTGAACGTGCGCGCCGACGAAATGGCCCTGGAGCTGCTCGCCGCGGAGAGTGCGGCCCAAATGATCATGGTGCAAGAGGTCCAGCCGTTAAGGGTGATCGTCGACAGCCGCCTGCGCACCCCCGCGAACGCCTTTATTTTGCAGGGGGACGCCCCCACCTTGATCTGCACCACCGAGGGGGCGGACAATGCGCGCCGCGAGCGCCTGCAGGCCGCCGGTGCGGAAGTGCTCACCCTGCCGGCGGGCGCCGACGGCCGCGTGGACCTGAGTGCACTGCTGGCGGAACTGGTCCAGCGCGAGTGCAACGAGGTACTGATCGAGAGCGGCGCCACCCTGTCCGGCGAGTTTCTCTACCGCGGTCATGTGGACGAACTGATCGTGTACATGGCCCCGAAGCTGCTGGGCAGCACCGCCCGGCCGCTGTTCGAGCTGCCCATCGAGCGTATGGGGTCGGTGCTGCCCGTGACGATCACCGATATGCGCGCAGTGGGACACGACTGGCGCATTACAGCCACAACCGATATAGAGCGCTGATGTTTACCGGAATTGTCGAAGCCATCGGCGAAATCGCCGAACTGCAACCCCGGGGCGGGGACCTGCGCCTGCGGGTAAAAACCGGCAAGCTGGACCTGTCCGACGTACAGCTGGGCGACAGCATCGCCACCAACGGCGTCTGCCTCACGGTGGTGGACCTGCCCGGCGACGGCTACTGGGCGGACGTCTCCGCGGAGACCCTGGCGGTGGCCACCGTCGGCGAGTGGAAGCGCGGCGAGCGGGTGAACCTGGAAAAGGCCCTGACGCCGCAGACCCGCCTGGGGGGTCATATCGTCAGTGGCCATGTGGACGGTATCGGCGAGGTGCTGTGGCGCAGATCCGAAGCCCGCGCCGAGCGTTTTCGCCTGCGCGCGCCGGATATGCTGGCAAAATATATCGCCCACAAGGGCTCGATCACCGTCGACGGCACCAGTCTCACGGTCAACGCGGTGGAGGGTGCCGAGTTCGAACTCACCATAGTGCCGCACACCCTGCGGGAGACGGTCATGGACGACTATGCCGCCGGCACCCGGGTCAACCTGGAGGTGGACCTGATCGCGCGGTACCTGGAGCGGCTGCTGCTGGGCGACAGCGCCGCGGAACCGGAGAGCGACGGCCTTACGGTGGAATTTCTGGCCAAGCACGGTTTCTACAAGGCCTGAAAATGCGGGGCTCGGGATCGAAAGAATAGCTCCCCTCTCCCGCTTGCGGGGGAGGGGCCGGGGGAGGGGGCTCTTTGATCGGCCTCCCTCTCCCTAACCCTCTCCCCCTGGGGAGAGGGAACAGCACCTCCCTTTACTCCCTTCCCCGCATGTGGGGGCCGGGGGTATGGGCCACAAATCACGCTTAGAGAGATTTATGGAACTCAACACGGTTGAAGAACTGATCGACGATATCCGCCAGGGCAAAATGGTGATCCTGATGGATGACGAGGACCGCGAGAACGAGGGCGACCTGGTGATGGCCGCGGAGCAGGTGCGCGCCGAGGACATCAACTTTATGGCCACCCACGCCCGCGGCCTGATCTGTATGCCCATGTCCCGGGAGCGCTGCGAGCAGCTGGACCTGCCGCTGATGTCGCGGGAAAACGGCGCCCAGTTCAGCACCAACTTCACCGTGTCCATCGAGGCGGCCGAGGGGGTCACCACCGGCATTTCCGCCGCCGACCGAGCGCGCACCGTGCGCGCCGCAGTGGCGCGCAATGCGAAGCCGCAGGATATCGTGCAACCGGGACATATTTTTCCGATCATGGCCCAGCCCGGCGGTGTATTGAGCCGCGCCGGCCACACCGAGGCCAGCTGCGACCTGTCGCGCCTGGCCGGCTTCGAGTCGGCGGCAGTGATCGTGGAGATCATGAACGAGGACGGCACCATGGCGCGCCGCCCGGACCTGGAGACCTTCGCGCAAAAGCACAAGCTGAAGATCGGCACCATCGCCGATCTGATCAACTACCGGGCCCTCAACGAAAAAACCGTAGAGTGCACCAACGAGCGCCAGGTGCACACCGAGTTCGGCGAATTCAAACTGCGCACCTATCTGGACAAGGCCCGCCGCGAGCGCCACTTCGCGTTCGTGAAAGGCAAACCCGCCCCGGAGGAACCGACCCTGGTACGGGTGCACGTGGGCAATACCCTGCGCGACGTGCTTACCATCCGGCGCGGGGATGAGAAATTTGTCCCCTGGACCTTCCGCACCGCCATGCAGCGGGTGGCGCAGGAGGGCAAGGGCGTGGTGGTGCTGATCTGCCACAACGAGACCACCGAGGAGATCGAGGAGAGCATCGATTGGCTGATCAGCGGCAAGCAGCAACGTCCCAGCCAGGACCTGGTGTACAAGCAGGTGGGTACCGGTTCGCAGATACTGCGCGATCTGAATGTGCGCAAAATGCGCCTGATGAGCGCGCCGTTCAAGTTCAGCGCCATCTCCGGTTTCGACCTGGAAGTGGAAGAATATCTGAACATCGACCAGGAATAATGGTTTTGCAGGCAAAGAAATTATGAGCGATATCCAAGTAATCGAAGGCGATTTCACCAACTGCCAGGGCAAATATGCGCTGCTGGTGAGCCGCTGGAACAGTTTCGTGGTGGAGAGCCTCAAGAGCGGCGCCCTGGACACATTGCGCCGCAAGGGCATCAAAAACGAAGACATCACCATTTACTATGCCCCCGGCGCCTTTGAATTTCCCCTGGCCGCGCAAAAGCTCGCTGCCAGCGGAAACTTCGACGCGATCATTGCCCTGGGCGCAGTGATCCGCGGCGGCACCCCGCACTTCGAATACGTCGCCGGCGAATGCACCAAGGGCCTGGCCCAGGTGTCCCTGAACAGCGGCGTGCCGGTGACCTTCGGCGTGCTCACCGTGGACTCCATCGAGCAGGCCATAGAGCGCGCCGGCACCAAGGCGGGCAACAAGGGCTGCGAGGCGGCGGAAACCGCGCTGGAAATGGTTTCCCTGCTCGGAAAAATATAATCCAGGTTTGCGAAGAACCTGTAGGAGCGGGCCATGCCCGCGGCCCTGGGAGCGCCGAGCTCCAGCTCGGCTTGCGGGCCCCAGGCCCGCTCCTGAAAGAATGCTTAATCCATGGCGCGGGCTGCGCCCGCGTTGCCGAGCTGGAGCTCGGCGTTCCCAGGGGGGCCGCTCCTACAGGGCACCCTACCGGAAAGTGAAAGGCCGGAATGAATTTATGACAGTTACCGCATCGGCCCGCCGCAAGGCGCGCCACTACGCCATGCAGGCGCTCTACCAGTGGCAGATGGCCGGCGCCAGCCTGAACACCATCGAGGCCGAGTTCCGTACCGACAACGATATGGGCAAGACGGATGTGGATTACTTCCACGATCTGCTCCACGGTGTGGCGAAAGAACTCGACGAAGTGGAGGGTGCCTTCGAGCCGCACCTGGACCGCGCCATGGACGGCCTGGACCCGGTGTCCCGCGCGCTGCTGCGCATGTCCAGCTACGAACTGAAAAACCGCATCGACGTGCCCTACAAGGTGGTGATCAACGAGGCGGTGGCGCTGGCAAAGAAATTCGGCCCCACGGATTCCTACAAGTTTATCAACGGCATCCTCGACAAGACCGCTGCGGATCTGCGGGCGACGGAAGTCGCCGCGGATAAAAAGTAACGGCGACACCCGTGCGCGGCCCCGGCGAATTTGAAATTATCCGCGATTATTTTGCGAACGCAAAACAAGGCGTGGGTGCCGGAGCAAAAAAATTGAGCGAGGGCGTGGTGCTGGGTATCGGCGACGACTGCGCATTGCTGCAGCCGCCCGAGGGGGAACTGCTCGCCACCAGTGTGGATACCCTGGTGGCCGACAGGCATTTTCCCGCGAGCGCGGACCCGGCGGCCGTCGCCGCGCGCGCGCTGCGGGTCAATCTCAGCGACCTGGCGGCGATGAATGCCAGGCCCCTGTGGTTCACCCTGGCGCTGACGCTGCCGGAGAGCGATGCGGATTGGCTGCGGGATTTTTCCCGCGGCCTGCTGGAGACGGCAGAGCTGTTCGGCGTTTCCCTGGTGGGTGGCGATACGACGCGCGGGCCGCTGTCTGTCACCATCCAGGTCACCGGCAGCAGCAAATTACCGCTGCGCCGGGACGGCGCCCGGCCGGGGGACGGTATTTTTGTCAGCGGCGAACTGGGCGCGGCCTCGGCGGCGCTGCCGGTGATACTGGGGCAACAGGCGGCCGCCGGGCGCGGGGAAGAAGAGGCGCGGCGGGCCTATTACTTTCCCGAGCCGCAACTGGCCCTGGCCGCGGCGATCGGTGAACTGGCCGGCAGTGCGGTGGATATTTCCGACGGCCTGCTGGCGGACCTGGGACATATCTGCAACGCCAGCCGTGTCAGTGCGGACGTCCATATGGAATCGGTGCCCGTGTCGCCGCTGGCCCGGCAACTGGCCGGAGAAAACGGGGCCCTGGAACTGGCCGCCACCGGCGGTGACGATTACCAGTTGTGTTTTACTGTTCCGGAGCAACACGGGTCCGCGCTGGAAAAACTCGGGCTGGATATCGCGCGCATAGGAACCGTTGTGCCGGCGGAGGGGAATCCCGAGGTGCGCAGTTGGCTGGATGGAAAACCCTGGTCCCCGGCCCGGTCAGGTTACCAACACTTTTGATTTTCACCCTGTAGGAGCGGCGGGGCGGCCATCCGCCATGCCCGCGATCGGATTTGATTTTCACCCTGTAGGAGCGGGCCAGGCCCGCGATCGGGCTGGG
>NZ_JBOFOC010000031.1:0-28607 GCF_051659245.1 Microbulbifer sp. | reverse complement strand
ATGGGCGGATGGCCGCCCCCCCGCTCCTACAAATTCATGGGAAATCAAAGTTGTCGGGGTAACACTCCTCCGGCACCCGAATAAACCGCTGGAAGATGGACTCTATATTGCCGCATACCACATCGCCCAACGCCAGCTCACACCTCTGCAACTGCGCCCGCAGCCGTTCCGGTGTCAGCAGCTGCTGCAGCTCGCGGGCACGGGGCGCGTAGCTCAGGTGCCAGCGCTCCGGCGCAACGCCGCCACGGTCTTCGGCGTAGGGGCGAAACAGCCCGTAGCTGCGGCCGGCGGCGATCTGCGCATCCAGCCAGCGGTGGAAAGGGCCGAAGATACCATTGTCGGCAACCTCCTGCGGGCTCAGTTGCAGGCGGTAGTCCGCGGGCATCGCCGCCGCGTCCACCACATCGAAATCGGTACCCCAGTGATGGCGGGAGGCGCCCGGCAGCGCCGACCAGCGCAATATAGCGAAGGCGGCCTGCTCTGGCGACAGTTGCGCCATATCCAGCGGTTCGCCGGCGCTGTCGAGCACCGGTCTGCTGCCCGCTACCTTGTTGTTCCAGATAGTGCGTTGACGCTCGAAACTGCGGAAACCGGAAACCACCAGGGGATCGAAACCCGCCATCTGCGCATCCGCGCTCAGCCGCTCGAACGCCACCAGTGCCTCCGGGTGCAGCAGTTGCCCGGAGCGCGGCTCGAGGATGACATGGTCGTCGTCCAAGCCAAAAAGCATTCGCTGCAATGGCGCCTCCAGCATCTCATTCTCCCCGGTTGTCCGCAGGCAAAGGTACCAAACCCGACTACATTAGATACACCACGCAAACAACCATATCATTGGGACGGATTCCCAAAGACCCAATAATCGCCAGGACCGGCGTCTGTTGACACTGAATTGGATAGCCCCGATTTGGCCTTCGGTCGTTTTGTGCTATGTTGCCGGGCGCGGCTGCGGGACCTGCCGGGCAAAATGGAAGTACAACCAGTTAGGGATGAACTGCATGCACCCGAGTCAATCAGAGCTGTTACAACTGAAAAACCTGGGCCTCGCCTCTGTCAATATTCTCCACTCCATCGGTATCCGCTCCTGTGAGGACTTGCGCCGGATCGGCCCGGTAGGCGCCTTTATCAGCATCCGTAACCGAGGCATCAACGTCTCCCGTGTCCTGCTCTACGCTCTCCAGGGGGCGCTGCTGGACGTGCACTGGAATGAGCTGGACCCGGACCTGAAGGCGCGCCTGGCCAGCGAAGCGGACCGGCTGCTGTCCTCACAGGGCACCGAATAAAAGACCGGCTTGACCCCAGGTTGAAAACACTTCCGGCGGCCCTATCTAAACTTTCCCTGAGATAACTAACTCTCCTCTCTCCCTAACAAAGGGGGAGAGGGGACCGTCGGGGTGAGTAATTACCCTGAAAAAGTATTTTTGGAGAATACCATGTTGCGCATTGGTCTCTTTTTGCTGACCAACTTTGTGGTGTTGGTACTGGTTGGCATTGTATTCAACTTGCTGGGCATCCGGGGCATACTCCAGGCCAACGGCGTCGACCTGAACCTGCCGGCCCTGCTGCTGATGTCCGCCATCTTCGGCTTCGGCGGCGCCTTGATTTCCCTTCTGCTGTCCAAGACCATCGCCCGCGCCACCACCCGCACCCGGGTGATCGAACGGCCGCAGACCGCGGACGAGCAGTGGCTGGTGGACACGGTGCGCGATCTGGCGAAAAAGGCCGGCATCGGCATGCCGGAAGTGGGGGTATTCCCCATGCCCCAGGCCAACGCCTTCGCCACCGGCTGGAACCGCAACAGCGCCCTGGTGGCGGTGAGCGCCGGCCTGCTGCAACGCTTCAACCGCGACGAGGCGCGCGCGGTGATCGGCCACGAGATCGGCCATGTGGCCAACGGCGATATGGTGACCCTGGCGCTGATCCAGGGGGTGCTGAACACCTTTGTGATATTCCTGTCGCGGCTGGTGGGCTTCTTCGTCGACCGGGTGGTGCTGCGCAACGAGCAGGGCCTGGGCATCGGCTACTTCGTCACCTCCATCGTCATGAACATCCTGTTCGGCTTCCTGGCGATGATGGTGGTGGCCTGGTTCAGCCGACGGCGGGAGTACCGCGCCGATACCGCCGGCGCCGGCCTGGCCAGCCGCGGGGCCATGATCTCCGCCCTGACCCACCTGAGGACGGAGGCGGAGGCGGGGCGCGAACAGCCCCTGCCGAGCAATATGAAGGCCTTCGGCATCTTCGGCAACTCTCTGGGCGCGCTGATGGCCAGCCATCCCCCCCTTGAGGATCGTATCGCGGCCCTGCAAAAATAGGCATCCGAACCGAACGGCACTAAGTTAAGCCAAGAAGCTTGATGCGAAGGGCCTGGTGCCGGGGCTTCTTTGCGGGACTGTGACTCGGACCATCCCTGGTCCTCGCCCTTCGGGCGCCTCCGGCGTCCAAAACGGTTCCTGCCGTTTTGTCTGCGAGAGGGACCTCGCGGACAAGCCTACAGGGAGGTATTCACGGGGGGGCGCCTAGCCCGTGTCCCGCAAAGAAGCCCCGGCAGCAGGTTCGCCCCAAAGCCTTAACTTAGTACCATTCGCACCCGAACCAACTGACTCTCACAGGTGCCATGAGCCGATTCTTTTCCCTTCTGGCCGCCGGGTCGCTGCTGTTGCTGGCGGCCCTGGCGGCATCCGCCACCCCGCTGCCAACCTTCTCCACCGACGACGAGCGGAACACCATGCAGGTGTTCAACTTCGCCAGCCCCTCGGTGGTCTACGTCACCAACGAGACCGTGGTGCGCGACCGCTGGACCCTGCGCCTGCACACGGTGCCCAAGGGCGCCGGCAGCGGTTTTATCTGGGACGAGCAGGGGCACGTGGTCACCAACTTCCACGTGATCGAGGGCGCACGCAAGGTCACCATCACCCTGCAGGACCGCAGCGAGTGGCCGGCGGAGCTGGTGGGCTCGGCGCCGGAAAAGGACCTCGCGGTATTGAAAATCGAGGCGCCGGAAGAGTTGCTCACACCGCTGGTGGCAGGCACCTCCGGCGACCTGGCGGTGGGCCGGAAGGTGCTCGCCATCGGCAACCCCTTCGGGCTCGACACCACCCTGACCACCGGCGTGGTCAGCGCCCTGGGGCGCGAGATACAGGCCGCCAACAACCGCACCATCCGCAATGTGATCCAGACCGACGCGGCCATCAACCCGGGCAACTCCGGCGGCCCGCTGCTGGACAGCCGTGGCCGGCTGATCGGCGTCAACACCGCCATTTACAGCCCCAGCGGCGCCAGCGTGGGCATCGGGTTCGCCATCCCGGTGGATACGGTGAAGAAGATAGTGCCCGAGCTGATCGCCCACGGCCGCCTGGTGCGCCCGGTGCTGGGAATCCAATCGGCCCCGGACCAGTGGGCCAGCCGCTACGGCTTCGAGGGTGTGGCGGTCCTGCGCACCGCCCCGGGAATGCCGGCGGAGCGCGCGGGTCTGCGCGGCGTCTATCGCACCAGCCGCGGCGGCTGGCAGCTTGGGGATGTGATAGTGGCGGTGGGCCGGCAACCGGTGCGCAACTACGACGACCTGATGAACGCGCTGGAAAACCATCGCGTCGGTGAGGAGGTGGAACTGAGTTACCTGCGCGACGGGCAAGAGCATCGCACTTCCGTTACACTCGCGGCTCCCGAATGAGTGACAAGTGTAGGATGCGCCGCGCGCACCGCTCGGCTCAACGGTGCGCGACCGCCATGGATGGCGGAAGTGCAGAAAATGCAGGGAGCAATTTTCTGTCACGGCGCACCCTACAGAGTGAATCGCGCCATCCATGGATCACCAACGGCGTCCGAATTTCTCCCGACAAATTTGTTCCGATTTTATGCAGAAATACTTTCTTTGCCGTTACGACGAACTAACCGAGGGTCAGTCCAGGGGGTTTTCCGTGGGCCCCTCATCCGAACAGGGCGTCGCGGGCATCGGCAATGTGTTCGCGGTGATGAAGGATGGCGAGGTCTACGCCTACAGAAACCACTGCCCCCACCAGGGGATCAACCTGGACTGGCAGCCGGACCAATTCCTGGACCCGGAGGGGGCGCTGATCCAGTGCGCCTCCCACGGCGCCCTGTTCCTGATCGAGACCGGCGAATGTATTGCCGGCCCCTGCGCCGGCGAGGCGCTGATGCCGGTGCCGGTGGAGCACAGTCCGGAAGGACTGTACGTTCTGCTCGCCGACTGATCGCGCTTTCTCTTTCCTGTAGGAGCGGCGGGGCGGCCATCCGCCCATGGCCGCGATCGATGGTGCTACGAAGCTGGATCGCTGATTCGCGCCATCCATGGCGCTCACCCTTCGGGCGCCTTCGGCGTCCAAATTTGTTCCCAACAAATTTGTCGCGGCCATGGGCCGCTCCTACAGGGTTGAATTCACTCGAAAAGGTACCGGCTTACCCAGGGCAATCTCATCGGCGCTTATGTGCGCCTGATAGGCAATCACCTCCACCCCCGCCGCCAGCGCCGAATCCAGGGCGGCGGCATAGCCCGGGTCTATCTCCCGCGCCGCCGCCACCGTTTCGATCCCGGTGTGCTGCACGCAGTAGAAGAGCACCGCGCGCACGCCGCCCTCTGCGAGCGCCTGCAGTTCGCGCAGGTGCTTGGCGCCGCGGCTGCTGACCGCGTCGGGGAAGAGCCCGCGAGCGCCCTCGGCGAGGGTGACGTTCTTCACTTCCACATAGCAGGCCCCGGCCGGCCCGGACAGCAACAGGTCGATACGGCTGTTTTCGCTGCCGTAGCGCACCTCGCGGCGCAGGGTTTCATACCCCTGCAACTCCGCGACAACCCCTGTGCCAATCGCCTCCTCCACCAGGCCGTTGGCACGCCCGGTATTCACCCCCGCCAACGCCGCCTCCGGGGTGGTGGTAATTTCCAGGGTGTGGCGGTACTTGCGCTTGGGGTTGCCGGAGTCCGAGTACCAGCAGGGGGTGTTTTCCGCCCAGCAGTTTTTCATCGAGCCGGTATTGGGGCAGTGAACGGTCATCAACTCGCCGGCTTCGGTCTCGATATCAGCGAGGAAGCGCTTATAGCGGCGCAGCAGGGTGCCCCGCTGCAGGGGTGGATTAAACTTCACTGATAGATACCTGATGACAATCCGGGCGCCACAAAATACTACACCCGGCCGCGGTGTGGCGACCCCGACCGCTTTACAGCACCCGCGCCGGCTACCGGTGAGCTCCCACACACCCCGCGCACAACATTTTGTGGCGCGAACCGCAGAGATTTGGTAGCTTCCTCGCTCTCGGTCGCCGGGGTGGTGCCTTCCGCTCAAAAAAGCACCAGCCGGGAAGATTCCGACTAAGCTAGATTGAATTTGGTGGTGGTGCCCCCATATCCGGGGGCCCGTATACAAAGAGAGGCAACGACTATGCCCAAAACTGCTGCGAGCACCGATTCTCTGCACGGCTTTGAGCCCTATAAGGAGAAGAAGGGCGAAGAGTATATGAATGAGAAGCAGCAGGAGCATTTCCGCAACTTGCTGTTGGCCTGGAAGGCCGAGCTGATGGCGGAAGTGGACCGCACCGTTTCCCATATGAAAGACGAGGCAGCCAACTTCCCGGACCCGGCGGATCGAGCCAGCCAGGAAGAGGAGTTCAGCCTGGAACTGCGCACCCGCGACCGCGAGCGCAAGCTGATCAAGAAGATCGATGCCACCATCGAACTGATCGACCAGGACGACTACGGCTTCTGCGAAGCCTGCGGCGTGGAAATCGGCATCCGCCGCCTGGAGGCCCGCCCCACCGCGACCCTGTGCGTGGACTGCAAGACGCTGGCGGAAATCAAGGAAAAGCAGATTTCCGGCTAATTTTGTCGGGACTCGGGACTCGAACAGAATACCGAAACCCGATGCGAAGGCCCTGATGCCGGTGGCGCTTTGCGGGACTGTCGGCGAGAGGGACCTCGCCGCCAAGCCTCCAGGGATGGATTCACGGCGTGTCCCGCAAAGCGCCACCGGTAGCAGGGCCGCCCCTGAACCCGATTAAAAGCGCTGTCACCAAAACCACCCTTGGATAAATTCCACCCCTACGTTGGCCGCTTCGCCCCCTCCCCCACCGGACCGCTGCATTTCGGCTCCCTGGTGTGCGCCCTGGGTAGCTACCTGGACGCCGTGGCTCACGGCGGGCACTGGCTGGTGCGTATGGAGGACCTGGACCCGCCGCGGGAGGAACCTGGCGCCGCCACGCGCATCGTCAAATCGCTGGAGGCCCACGGCCTGCACTGGCACGGTCCGCTGGAGTGGCAGAGCGGGCGCCACAAGCTCTATGAAGCCACCCTGGCGGAACTGGCGGCGAGGGAACTGATCTACCCCTGCCACTGCTCCCGGGCACAGATCCGCGCCGCCGGCGGGCACGACAATGCCCGCTGCCGGGGTACCCGGGAGGAACAGGGCCCCAGCGCCCTGCGACTGATATGCACCGGCGGCGAGGAGCACTTCGTCGACCTCTGGCGGGGCGCACAGACCCAGGCGATCGCCGAGGACACCATCCTCAAGCGCCGCGACGGCCTCTACGCCTACCAGTTGGCAGTGGTGGTGGACGATATCGACCAGGGTGTAACCCATACCGTGCGCGGCGCCGACCTGATCGATACCACTGGCGCCCAGCAGCGGCTGTTCCGCCTGCTGGGCGCACCGCCGCCGCAGTTCGGCCACCTGCCCCTGGTGATGGGGCCCGCGGGCCGGAAGCTCAGCAAGCAGAATCACGCCCCGGCGATAAACGACGCCAGCGCGCCGGAAAACCTGTGCATCGCACTGGGCTTTCTCGGCTTTCGCCCACCCGGAGAACTGGCGCGGGAAGAGCCGGAACATATTCTCAAGTGGGCCGCGGCGCGCTGGCAGCGCCACCAGGTGGATATGCGCGATCGGCAACTCGATTTTTCGGGACCCGGGACCCGGGACCCGGGACCCGCCACTTGAAGAATCCGCTGCATATTTGCTCCCGCATCTGGCGCCTATTAACATCTTCTGCCTGCGGCAAACAGGAGAGAACAGTTTTCCCATGACCACGTCCAGCTTTGTCTTACGCTATACGAGTTGGACCCGGAATCCGGCCTTCACCGGGTCCCGGGTCCCGGGTCCCGGGTCCCGACACCCATGACCAACCGCACTCTGTTAATCCTGCTGGTACTGGTGGGTTACGTCTTCTCGCCGACGATCTTTACCTGGATGATCAACCCGTCCGGCGCCTGGTACCGGCCGTTTATCCTCTGGTTCGTGCTGATTCTGCTGGCGGTCTTTATCCAACTCCGGCGCAAGTCCAATGAGCTTTGAGGTAGGCCATATCGCGCTGATCGGTGTGGCCTATATCGCCGCGCTGTTCTTCGTCGCCTTCGCCACCTCCAAGGGCTGGCTGCCGGCGCGCTGGGTGCGCCACCCGCTGATCTATGTGCTGTCGCTGGGGGTATCGCTGTCCGCCTGGACCTTCTACGGCATCGTGGACCTGGCCTGGCAATACGGCTACGGCGTGCTGGCCTACTACCTGGGCACCGGCGCCATGTTCCTGTTCGCACCAGTGGCGCTGGAACCACTGGCACGACTGGCGCAACGCTACCAGCTCACATCGCCGGCTGACCTGCTGGTGTTCCGCTATCACAGCCGCGAGGCGGGAACCCTGGCCACCCTGTTCCTGCTGCTGGGCCTGCTGCCACTGATCGCGCTGCAGATACAGGCGGTATCCGAGACCCTCGCGCTGCTGTCCCGCGACAGCGTGGCGGCGCTGGCCCTGGCGGAGAGCGGCGTCACCAGCAAGAACCTGATCGCCTTCTTCTACTGCGTGCTGCTGGCGGTATTTACCAGCATGTACGGCGCCAGCGGTGAGCACCGCGCCGGCCTCGCCAGCGCCATGGCGCTGGAGTCGGTGGTCAAGCTGGTGGCGCTGCTGGCGGTGGGCTTCTACGCGGTATACGGGGTCTTCGGCAGCCTCGGCGGCCTGGACCACTGGCTGGCACAGAACAGCGATATGCAGCAGTTGCTCTACACCCCCATCAAACAGGGCTCTTCTCACACGCTGCTGCTGGTGTTTATCGCCACCGCGGTGGCCATGCCGCACATCTTCTACCTGAGTGTCGCCGAGCGCCCGACGGCGCAGGCCTTGCGCACCGCCAGCTGGGGCTTTCCGCTGTTCCTGCTGCTGATGGCACTGCCTATCTTCCCGATTATGTGGGCCGGCTTCGCGCTGGATGTCACCGAGCCGGTACAGTACTTCGCCCTCGCCGTGCCCCGGGCCAGCGGCTCCGCGCTGCTCACGGTGCTGGCCTTTGTGGGCGGGCTCTCCGCTGCCACCGGGGCGCTGGTGATGATCACCCTGGCGCTGTCCACCATGGTGATGAACCACTGGCTGCTGCCGGGCACCCGCTGGCACTCGGAGGACAATATGTACCGCCAACTGGTGTGGCTGCGCCGCGCCCTGGTGGCGGCGCTGTTCCTGGCCGGTTTCGGCTTCTACCTGCTGCTCAACAATCGCCTGGCGCTGTCCGACCTGGCACTGCTGGCGTTTATCGCCTCCCTGCAGTTCCTGCCGGGCATCTTCGCGGTGATCCATTGGCCGCGGGGCAATAAGCGCGGCTTTATCGGCGGCCTGCTGGCGGGGATGTTCGTGTGGGCGGGGGGACTGCTGCTGCCGTCGATGTTCGGCGCCAGCGGCATCACCCTGCCGGGTACCGGGATACAGATACCCCTCGGCATGAGCATCTGGACCCAGGTCACCACCCTCTCGCTGGGGGTCAATGTGCTGCTGTTCGTGGGGCTTTCCCTGTTCACCCGCAGCAGCAGCCTGGAACAGTATGCGGCGGACCTGTGCAGCGATGACACCCTGAGCCAGGCCCTGCGCCTGGAAATGGACGTGGAGTCGACCGCGGACTTCCGCCTGCGCCTGTCCGAGAGCCTGGGCGCCGCCACCGCCAACCAGGAGGTGAACCGCGCCCTGCGCCAGTTGGGGCTGCCCGACGGCGAGCGCCGCCCCTACGCCCTGCGCCAGTTGCGCAACAAGCTCGAGGCCAACCTGTCCGGGCTGCTGGGCCGGGTGCTCGCCGGGCAGATCATCGACCGCCACTTCCCCTTCAAGAACAGCGGCCAGCCGGCCAACAAGGACATCCACCTGATCGAGACCCGACTCAGCCGCTACAAGAACCAGCTCACCGGCCTGGCCGCGGAGCTCAACAACCTGCGCCTCTACCACCGACAGATGCTCGAGGAGCTGCCCCTGGCGGCCTGCTCCCTGGGCCGCGACGGCGAGATACTGCTATGGAACTACGCCATGCAGGATCTCACTGGTATCGCCGCCAGCGAGGTGATCGGCTCCAAGCTGGACTACCTGGCGGAGCCCTGGCGCGCGTTGATGACCGAATTCGCCCAGTCCACGGACGCCCACCGCTTCAAGCAGCAGGTGGACCTGGACGGCAACAGTCACTGGCTGAACCTGCACAAGACCCACCTCAAGAGCCGCCGCAGCGCGCGCGCGCGAAACGGCGAGCGCAGCGACGGCCAGATGCTGCTGCTGGAGGACATCACCGAGACCCAGGTGCTGGAGCAGGAGCTGATCCACAGCGAGCGCCTGGCCTCCGTGGGCCGGCTGGCGGCGGGTGTGGCCCATGAGGTGGGCAACCCGGTCACCGGCATCGCCTGCCTGGCGCAGAACCTGCGCTTCGAGTCCGACAGCACCGAGGTGCGCGACACCGCCGACCAGATCCTCAGCCAGACCCAGCGCATCAGCCGCATAGTGCACTCACTGGTGAACTTCTCCCACAGCGGCAGCCATGACAGCGGCGGCGAGCGCGCGCCGGTGGACCTCTACGCCTGTGTACAGGAGGCCGTGCAATTGCTGTCGCTGCAGCGGGACAAGACCCAGGTGACCTTCGACAACGCCGTGCCCGCGAACCTGATCGCCCCCGGCGACAACCAGCGCCTGATCCAGGTGTTTATCAACCTGCTTAGCAACGCCCGCGACGCCAGTGAGGACGGCGGCCACATCCAGATCGAAGGCTACGCCGAGCGCGGCTCCGCCTGCGTGGCGGTCACCGACGAGGGCCCCGGCATTTCCCCACAGCATCGCGACCGCGTCCTCGAGCCTTTCTTCACCACCAAGGAGCCGGGCCAGGGTACCGGCCTGGGGCTGGCGATGGTGTACAGCATCGTGGAGGAACACGATGGTCAGCTGGAACTGGTCAGCCCCGCCAACCCCGAGACCGGGCGGGGGGCGCGGTTTATCGTGCAGCTTCCCATATCTAATGCGGAATGATGAATGCGGAATAAGTGCGCTGCAGCCCCCGATCTTGGGCCCCTGCACCCATTCCGCATTCCGCACTCCTCTGTGGGTTGCATCGAAACGCCCGACAGGTAACACTAGGCCCCCCTGAGCATTTTGTAACCAGGCGTAACATATGAGCCACATTCTGATCGTCGAAGACGAAGCCATTATCCGAACGGCGCTGCGCAAACTGCTGGAACGGCACCGCTACCGGGTAAGTGAGGCGGGCTCAGTGCGGGAGGCGACCACCAAATACCGCCTCAGTGAAGTCGACCTGATTATCTCCGATCTACGTCTGCCCGGGGCCCCGGGTACCGACCTGCTCAAACTGGCCGGCGACGTGCCGGTGCTGATCATGACCAGCTACGCCAGCCTGCGCTCGGCAGTGGATTCCATGCGCATGGGGGCGGCGGACTACATCGCCAAACCCTTCGATCACGACGAGATGATCGCCACCGTGCGCCGGGTGATCGGCAAAGCCGCACAGAGCCGCGCGCAGGGCCCCAGTAGCAAGGATTCGGGCCGCAGCATCTCCGGCATGATCGGCGACAGCCCGGTGATGCGGGAACTCTACGCCCGCATCCACAAAGTGGCCCCCACCGACGCCACCGTGCTGGTACACGGCGAAACGGGCACCGGCAAGGAACTGGTGGCGCGAGCCATCCACGAGGAGAGCCGCCGCGCCGACAAGCCGCTGATCTCAGTCAACTGTGCCGCCATCCCCGAAACCCTGATCGAAGCCGAACTGTTCGGCCATGAGAAAGGCGCCTTTACCGGCGCCCAGACCGCCCGCGAGGGCCTGGTGGCCGCCGCCGACGGCGGCACCCTGTTCCTGGATGAAATCGGCGAGTTGCCCCTGGAGGCCCAGGCGCGCCTGCTGCGCGTCCTGCAGGAGGGGGAGGTACGCCCCATAGGATCGGTGGAATCGCGCAAGGTGGATGTGCGCCTGGTGGCGGCCACCCACCGCAACCTCCGCCAGCTGGCCGGGGAGCGCAAATTCCGTGAGGACCTCTACTACCGGATCAACGTGGTACAGATGACCCTGGCGCCACTGCGCGAACGAGGCAAGGACGTACTGGCTATCGCCGAGCATTTGCTGGAGAAATTCTGCGCCAAAGTGGAACGCCCCACCCTCAAGCTGTCTCCCGAGGCAGTACAGGCGGTCACCACCTACACCTGGCCGGGCAATGTGCGCGAACTGGAAAACGCCATTCAGCGCGCGGTGATCCTCACCGAGGGCAACGGGGAGATAGACCACCACACCCTGGATATCGACCTGGACCTGGTGCCGGTGGACGAAGCGGACCCGGATCGGCACCCGCGCAGCCTGCACACTGACCCCCGCGAAGACCTGTCCCTGGAGGACTACTTCGCCCGCTTCGTACTGGAACACCAGGACACCATGAGCGAGACCGAACTGGCGAAAAAACTGGGGGTAAGCCGCAAATGCCTGTGGGAACGGCGCCAGAAACTGGGCATCCCGCGTAAGAAAACCCGCCGCCTGGCCGCCGAAGCCTGACCCCCGGGAACCGGAGCAGTTTATCGACGCTGAAACGCTGAAGGCTCTTTTTATATCGGCGCTGAAGGCTCTTTACCAGCGCTGAAGGCTCTTTACCGGCGCTGAAGGCTCCAGCTCCGCTTGCGGTCCACAGGACCGCCTGTCCTCACTCCGTAGCGACCGTGGCCAATTCAGTGGCGGCCCTGCTGCCGAGGGCCGTTCACTCAACAGCCTCATCACGGCCCCCGGCAGCAGGCCTTCGCGTCTGACCAGAATTCTTCCCCGAGTCCCGAGTTTCTTTAATACCCTTATCTGTTCCGCATGGAGCGAACTTTGTGTTCGCCCGTATGTCTATCTTCCTGTCGGGTGAATACAAGGTTCGCCCTGCGCACAATCCCCCCCTGCCAAAGTGTTACCCCTGTCACACCCGGGCGTAACAACTTCCGCGCCATCCGTAACGATCCCAGCCATCCTGAACGGCCGCTGAAACCACCCAAAAACGTAACCCGTTGATTCTTAAGGATTTATTAAACCTGGCACACTAAATGCTTTGTTTAGTACAAATAACAAAAACAGCCAAGAATAAAAATAAATGACTGTTAAAGCCCTAATAACAACTGACAATAAGCGGGCGAGCCAAAATAAAAATAATGGGGCGGTCGACAATAAAAGCAAACAGTGACCAAAACCAGCAGAAGAATAACAATAAAAAATAAAAATAAAGCAGATGACAACAAAAATAATGACAAGCGCGTTACAAACTGACTGATTGTACCTGGGAGAGGGTGTTTGCCAGACGGCAAATTGAGCGCAGGGAAGCCGCTGCCTTCATACCGAATAACAATAATTCCTTTCTTTATCTTCTTTAATTACCCCCCAGTTTGTGCTGGCGCCCGCGGATAGCGGGGCGCTCGCTTGTGCCTGTGGTAGAATCCGCCCGCACAATAGACGAGCCCAGCCCCAGCAAGCAAACAGACAGCCGTATGCTCAATTCCCTGATCAGCAGTATCAAACGCTGGCGCAAGCCAGGTAACCCCGTCAGCCTCAGGATCGTTCCGCGCAGCGACCACAACCTGTCCCGCCGGAATATCAGCCGGGCGGCGCTCACGGTGATGAAACGGCTGCAGGAGGCCGGCTTCCGCGCCTATATCGTCGGCGGCGGCGTGCGCGACCTGCTCCTGAACGGCCACCCCAAGGACTTCGATGTAGCCACCGACGCCACCCCGGAAGAGGCCAAGGCGCTGTTCCGCGGCTCGCGTATCGTCGGCCGCCGCTTCCGCATCCTGCACGCGCGCATCGGCCGCGAGGTGATCGAGGTTACCACCTTCCGCGGCCACCACAGCGAGGGCGAGGCCCACGAGGCGCAGCAATCGGAACACGGCATGCTGCTGCGCGACAATGTCTACGGGGACCTGGAGAGCGACGCGATACGCCGCGACTTCACCATCAACGCCCTCTACTACACCACCGACGGCTTCGAGATCCACGACTACACCGGCGGCATGCGCGATATCGAACAGCGCCTGATCCGCATCATTGGCGATCCGGTCACCCGCTATAAGGAGGACCCGGTGCGTATGCTGCGCGCGGTGCGCTTCGCGGCCAAGCTGGACTTCACCATTGAGCGCCAGACCGCCGCACCCCTCGGCGAACTGGCTCCGCTGCTGCACAATATCGCTCCGGCGCGGCTGTTCGACGAAGTGCTCAAGCTGCTGATGAGCGGTTACGGCGAAAGTACCTTCGAGCTGCTGCACGAGTACGGACTCTGGCAACACCTGTTTCCCGACAACGCCGCCCAGTTGGATGACCCCTCAGCGCTGGCACTGACCCGCAAGGCCCTGCGCAATACCGACGCGCGCATCCGCGACGATAAGCGGGTCACCCCCGCGTTCCTTTACGCCGCCCTGCTGTGGCCGGCGGTTCAGGCGGAGCAGCGGCAGTTGACCGAAAAAGGCACCCCGCCAGTGCCGGCGCTGGCCCAGGCCGCGCAACAAGTCATCGGCAACCAGATGGCGCACACCGCCATTCCCAAGCGCTTCTCCATTCCCATGCGGGAAATCTGGGATATGCAACTGCGCCTCCCCCGCCGCACTGGCAATCGCGCCCAGCACCTGAGCGAGCACCCGCGCTTCCGCGCCGCTTACGATTTCCTGTTGCTGCGCGAGGAGTCCGGCGAAATCCAGCCGGGCCTGGGCCAGTGGTGGACCGAATTCCAGGAAGCGGATGAAGAGCAGCGCCAGTCCATGGTGAGCAAGCTGCAACGCAACGGCGGCGGCCGGCGCGGCAGGGGGTCCCGTGGCGGCCGCCGCCGGCGCTCCACCAGGGCCGAGTAAATGATCCGCTGTTTTGTTGGCCTCGGCAGCAATCTGTCCGACCCACAGCAGCAGTTGCGCAGCGCACTGGATGCCATCGCCGAGCTGCCGCAAACCACCCTGCTGCGCTGTTCCAGCTTCTATCGCAGCGCACCCGTCGGGCCAGGCAACCAGCCCGACTACATCAATGCGGTGGCGGAGCTGGAAACCCGGCTGGAACCGCTGGAGCTGCTGGACGGACTGCAGGCGATCGAATCCGCCCACGGGCGCGAGCGCGGTATCCGCTGGGGTGCCCGCACCCTCGATTTGGATATACTAGTGTTCGGACAGCAGCACATCGACGAACCCCGGCTACAGGTTCCCCATCCGCGCCTCGCCGAACGCAATTTCGTGCTTCTGCCGCTGGCAGAGCTGGAACCGAAGCTGCAACTCCCCTCGGGAGAGTCGATACAGACCCTGCTGCTGCAGTGCCCGCACAACCGCCTGGAAAAACTCTAACCTGGGAGCACGCGGACCTCAGACCCGCCCGGGGGTCCCTGTAGGCACGGCCCACGGTCGCGATCGGAGGTCGATTTGGCCGGGGAAAATCGATCGCGGCCATGGGCGGATGGCCGCCCCGCCGCTCCTACAAAAAACACCGGCGGTAGAAGGAGATAAGGAGTAGAGCCCAATGGCAACAAAACCCGGTGAACCCAATACCAGCGAACTGGATCTCTCCGGCAAAACCCTGCCCAGATTCATCGCCGTGGAAGGCAATATCGGCGTGGGCAAAACCACCCTGGCGAAGAAGCTCGCCGCCACGTTCAATTACGATACCCTGCTCGAGCAACCCGAAGACAACCCCTTTCTCGAACGCTTTTACCGCGACCCCCAAGGCGCAGCCCTGCCCACCCAACTGCATTTCCTGCTGCAACGCTCGCAACAGATCCAGGCGCTGCGCCAGGACGACCTGTTCAAGCCGGTGCGCGTGTCCGACTTCCTGATAGAGAAGGACCAGCTGTTTGCCGAGGTCACCCTGGACACCGACGAACTCGTCCTCTACCAGCAGGTCTACCAGCACCTGACCCTGCAGGCCCCCAAGCCGGATCTCGTGGTCTATCTGCAGGCGCCGCTCAACGTACTGCAGGAGCGCATCCGCACCCGCGGCATCGCCGCCGAGCGCGCCATCAGCAACGAATACCTGGCCACCCTGAACGAGACCTACACCAACTTTTTCCACTACTACGACGAGGCGCCGCTGTTGATTGTCAACAGCGAGGATATCGACATCGTCGACCGCCCACAGGACTACCGCCAGTTGGTGGAATATATGCTCACCATCTCCAGCGGCCGCCACTATTACAACCCGGGAAGTTGAAATTATGTACGCACCCACAGAGTTGGAAAAACCGGTAACAGTACAGACACTGCGCAAAATGAAAGCGGACGGCGAGAAGTTCATCACCGTCGCCCTCTACGACGCACCCATGGCGGCCATGGCACAGAAAACCGGTGTGGAAGCAGTTTTGGTGGGCGACTCCCTCGGTATGACGGTACTCGGCTACGACAGCACCATCCCGGTGACCATGGAGCAGATGATCTACCACGTGGAAGCGGTGGCCCGGGGCAACAAAAAGTCCCTGATCATGGGCGATATGCCGTTTATGACCTACGCGACGCCGAAGCAGGCGCTCACCAACGCCACCCGCATCATGCAGGCGGGCGCACATATGGTGAAAATCGAGGGCGGCGCCTGGCTGGCGGAAACAGTGAGAATGCTTACCGACCGCGGCATCCCCGTGTGCGCGCACCTGGGCCTCACACCGCAGTCGGTATATAAGCTCGGCGGCTACCGTGTGCAGGGACGGGACGAAGAGCGGGCCGGGGAAATTCTCGACGACGCCGCGCAACTGGACGAGGCCAACGCGGACCTGCTGGTCCTGGAGTGTGTGCCCGCCTCCCTCGCCAGGCGAATCACCGACACTGTCTCCATGCCCACCATCGGCATCGGTGCCGGCCGGGATACAGATGCCCAGGTACTGGTGATCAACGACATCCTCGGCCTCACCGAAACGCCGCCGAAGTTCTCCAAAAACTTCCTGGAAGAAACGGGAAATATTCCCGGCGCGTTGCGCAAATACGCCGAGGACGTCAAGAACGGCGTCTTCCCCGATACCAGCCACACTTTCGAATAGAAACCCTCTCCCCCGGGACCGCGGAGCTCCAGCTCCGCAACGGGCTGCAGGCCCGCCTCAGCGGCCGCAAGCAGAGCTGGAGTTCCCCCGGGGGTTCTTCGATGAGTACTATCAGGCGGGCTGGGTCTCCGGCGCCGCGAAAGGTCTGGCAAAAGAAAAGGCCTCTGGCGTGGGGCCTTTTGCTTCCAGGAGCTGCAAAGCCCGCTTGCCGTCGTCCACCGTCGGTAGTGAAATATTTTTGCCTAAATCAACTCCTTTTACCTGTCGCTCCAGCGCCAGCCTTTTCCGGCAGAGAAACGCAAACGCACATAGTCCGCATGCCAATTCCCCTCCCGATCGCAGAGAACCGGGCGCAACGACTCCACCACCTCCCGCAGGAATTCCCCTCTCAGCGAATCGGGAATCACTGAGAGATAGGGCTGCGCCAGGGTTTCGATCCAGCCGCCCACGTCGCCAGGCAAGGGCGTGGGGCGCGGGATCAAAGTCGCACTTTGCACGGAAAACCCGTTTTCTTCCAGCAACTTACTGTATTCCTCAGCCCCGGGGAAATACCAGGGGCACTCCGAATACAGACCTCTGGAACCTAGCGCAGACTCTACCGCGGCAACAATAGCGGCGACATTGCCCCGACCTCCGAACTCGCCCACAAAACGCCCTCCGGGCTTAAGCGCCCGCTCTACCCCGGCGACCACGGCCGCTGGATTCTTCATCCAATGGAGGGCCGCATTGGTAAATACCGCGTCGAACTCTCTCTCAAATGGAAGTTCCTGCCCATCCATTATCCGGGCATCCAGGCCGAGGGCCTTTGCCGCGTCGATCATCTCCGGACTTGAGTCCACAGCGACCACTTCACAGCCGTATCCGGCAAGTTTCACCGTAAGGGCGCCGTCACCACAGCCCAGATCCAGAATACGTTCACCGGGCTTCGGAGCGAGCAGCTCGACAACGGGCGCCCCCAAATCGGATACGATGCGGGCATTTGCAGCGTACTGGTCAGGATTCCAGCTCTGTTTCCCGGATGTAGACATCACAATAACTCCTGATCAATTCCCTGCCGGACTACCTGATAAGCCGCAGCGACGCAGTTGCCGTTTGTCGGCTTTCTAGCCGCCAGCTGTTGGCAAACGCATTGCCGTGCTCCACGCAGACATACTCCCGGTAGTGATCGCTCACATCCTCCAGGGTCGCGGCCAGTTCCGCACCCGGATTCCAGGTGATCACCGTATGGCAGTTTTTGCTGTGAGCGGTAATGGCATCACCGGTGATGATCTGCTGTTGTTCCGGGGCATTTTCGAAAACCCGGTCCACCTCCCCGGAAAAAGTGAGTACTCCCTCCTGGGTGAAGCGCTCCAGCCCGCGGGTTTTGTCCAGGTATTCGGTGTTTTCCAGCCCGCGTACCTTGATCTCGCGCACATCGTCCACCGGAAAATAGGTGTGCCAGGCCCAGCTGTACTCTGCAGTTTCCTCGTCCCGGTTTTCCAGTTCCAGATGTAACTCCAATTCCCTTCCCAGGCGCATGGTCATCGTGCAGAAGAAAGGTGCGCTAAACAGTTCGTTGCCGGGGTGCCGGTAAGTGAACACCAACTCCACCTCCCCGCCCTCCAGCTCCTTGCCGCTCGCCAGTTGCCAGGGCTCGGTGCGCACCAGTCCGTGCTTGGGTTTTTCCGGGTCCTGATTGTTGATACCGAACCAGGGCAGGCACAGTGGGATACCGCCTCGCACGGGTTCGCCGGGCTCGAAACAGGCTTTCGGGCTGAGCCAAAGCAGGGGCTCGCAGCCGGCGGCCTGAAACTCCAGCAACTGGGCGCCCTGCCTGGCAATCACCGCGCGGCACAGGGGTGTCTGCACCAGAAACAGATCCAGGCCGGGCTTGCCGTAGAGGGTGCCGCTGTCGGTAGGGCTAATGGTTTGGGTTTGTATCGATTCACTCACTTGGATTACAACCTTTTTTGTAATTACTCACTCATAGGGGATCTGCATTGGTTTAAGCGAACCACCCCGCCGCTCCTACAGGGTGAGCAGTTACCCTTTATTCATTCGTTTTTCTCCCGCCGGAAAATCGGAAGCGCGCACAGTAGTGACATCACCCCCAGTGCCAGCAGCAAATGGAACCAGTTGATACGCGCCAGCCCCAGCACCCGCCGCGCGCCGGTTCCCACAAACAGCGCGGCGATAATCACCAGCAGAGCACCCGCGGCGAGCAGCAGCGCCTGCAGCCGGGACAGGCTGTGCCGCCCGAACAGTTCCATTGCCGCCACCAGCAGCCACAGGAAAACCCCCACGGTGCTGTACAGCCTGTTTACGGACTGCGCATCGAAGCCGGTGGTCTCCGCCAGGCCCAGCGTAGAGCCGACCGCCAGAGCGAAGATCGCATAGGCCGGTGCGCGGCCGCGATATCCCAGAGGCAGCTGCAACCGGGCCCACAACAGCCCCAGCCCGATCGACAGAAATGAGACGGCGCCGGACAGACGCGTCAGCACGCGGTACAACCTGGTAGTCCCCGGGTCGATACCATAGCGGTAGGCACCGGCAGCGGCCGCGAGGGCGAGACACAGCAAGCCCCCGGTCACCAGCAGGGCCGGCGTCTGAAGACGATATCGGGAAATATGCCAATACTGGGTGGCAACCAGCGTGGCGGCCAGTGCGAGCAGGATTTCCACGAGCCAGTAATTGTGCAAGGCGGGCTCCCCTTTTCTCTTCTTTAGGGGATTCTAACGGGCTGGAGGGGGAGGGGCGAGCGATCGGTGGTCTCACCACTGACCGCCAACCACAAAAGCGCCAGGAGCGCTTTTGATTGGCTTTAGCCGACCCGAAGGGCAAAGTACAGGGATGTACTACATAAAAAACCCGGCAATTACCGGGCAATTGCCGGGTTTTTTTAAGGGGTTAGCCTTCTTCGCCGGAAGCCTGACTCGCTTCCTCTGCATTCTCCGCCTTCGCTTCCTTGATGGACAGCTTGATACGCCCCCGCTGGTCCACGTCCAGCACCTTCACGAATACCTTCTGACCTTCGCTCAGGTAGTCGGTGACTGCGTTGACGCGCTCCTCGGCGATCTGGGAGATATGCACCAGGCCGTCTTTGCCCGGCAGGAAGTTGACGAAAGCACCGAAGTCCACGATGCGCACCACGGTGCCCTCGTAGATGGCGCCGATCTCGGCTTCCGCGGTGATCTCCTCGATACGGGTAACCGCCGCTTCCAGGCTCTCGCCGTCCTCGCCGAATACCTTGACGGTGCCGTCGTCCTCAATATCGATGGACGCACCGGTCTCCTCGGTGATGGAGCGGATGGTGGCGCCGCCCTTGCCGATAACATCGCGGATCTTGTCCGGATGGATTTTCAGGGTCGCATAGCGGGGCGCGTTCTCGTTCACGGTGGAACGGGACTCGCCGATCACCTTGTTCATCTCCGCGAGGATATGCAGGCGCGCGTGCAGGGCCTGCTCCAGAGCGGTTTCCATGATCTCTTCGGTAATGCCCTCGATCTTGATATCCATCTGCAGCGCGGTCACACCGGAAGCGGTACCGGCCACTTTGAAGTCCATATCGCCGAGGTGGTCTTCGTCACCGAGGATGTCGGTCAGTACCGCGTAGCCTTCGTCCTCTTTCACCAGGCCCATGGCGATACCGGCGACCGGCGCCTTCACCGGCACACCGGCGTCCATCAGCGCCAGGCTGGAACCACACACGGAGGCCATGGAGCTGGAACCGTTGGATTCGGTGATTTCAGATACCACACGCAGGGTGTAAGGGAAGCTCTCCGGGTTCGGCAGCACGGCGGCGATACCGCGGCGTGCCAGGCGACCGTGGCCGATTTCGCGACGGCCGGTAAAGCCCACACGACCCGCTTCACCCACAGAGTAGGGCGGGAAGTTGTAGTGCAGCATAAAGTAGTCTTTGTACTCGCCTTCCAGCGCATCGATGATCGCCGCATCGCGAGTGGCACCGAGGGTGGACACAACGAGGGCCTGGGTCTCGCCGCGGGTGAACAGGGCGGAGCCGTGGGCCTTGGGCAGTACGCCCACTTCCACGCTGATCGGGCGCACGGTCTTGGTGTCGCGGCCGTCGATACGGGGCTCGCCGCGAACCACGGCGCCGCGTACGATTTTCTTTTCCAGCTTGCCGAAGTAGCTCTTGACCGTCCCTTCGTCCACCTCCTCGGTTGCCAGGGCTTCCGCAGCGGCGTTGCGCAGCTCGCCCAGGCGCGTTGTGCGCGCCTGCTTATCGGTGACCTTGTAGGCCTCGGCCACCTGCTCGCCAAACTGGCTCTCAAGCGCAGCTTTCAGCTCTTCGTTGACCGCCTCCGGCTGCCAGTCCCAGACGGGTTTGCCGGCTTCGGCCTTCAGTTCTTCGCAGACCTTAACCACCGCCTGCATTTCCTGGTGGGCGAACAGCACCGCGCCCAGCATGATGTCTTCCGGCAGCTCCCTGGCTTCGGATTCCACCATCAGTACGGCGTCCTTGGTGCCCGCGACCACCATATTCAGTTCAGAGCCTTTCAGCGCGCTGTAGCTCGGGTTCAGCAGGTAACCGTCTTGCTGGGTATAGCCCACACGCGCGGCGCCGATAGGGCCGCCGAAAGGGATACCGGAAACGGACAGCGCCGCCGAGGTGCCGATCATGCCGGCGATATCCGGATCTACGTCTTTTTCCGCGGACAGCACGGTGATCATCACCTGCACTTCGTTCATAAAGCCGTTGGGGAACAGCGGGCGGATCGGGCGGTCGATCAGGCGGGAGGTCAGGGTCTCTTTTTCAGACGGGCGGCCTTCGCGCTTGAAGAAGCCACCGGGAATCTTGCCGGCCGCATAGGCCTTTTCCTGATAGTGTACGGACAGCGGGAAGAAGCCTTGATCGGGCTTGGCTTCCTTGGCGCCTACAACGGTACACAGAACCACGGTTTCGCCCATGGTTACCAGCGCCGCACCGGTGGCCTGGCGCGCTACGCGGCCGGTCTCGATGGTGACTTGCTGATTGCCGTACTGGAATGTTTTGCTTACTGGATTCACTAGTTTTTCCTATTTCCTTTTGGTTACTGGCCCATTCCAGTAACCCCTACATAGTTAGCCCTCTCCCCCGGCCCCTCTCCCGCAAGCGGGAGAGGGGAGAGAAGGGGCCGCCGGAGCTCCGCGCTCCAAAAAAGAATGCCCGCCAGGGGCGGGCATTCCAGGGCCTTAACGACGCAAGCCGAGTTTGGCAATCAGCTGTGCGTAACGATTCAGGTCCTTGCGCTTCAGGTAGTCCAGCAGCTTGCGGCGCTGGTTTACCATGCGAATCAGGCCACGGCGGGAGTGGTGGTCCTGCTTGTGTGCAGAGAAGTGGCCCTGCAGTTTGTTGATGTTAGCGGTCAACAGGGCTACCTGGACTTCCGGGGAACCGGTATCGCCTTCAGCTTGGCCGTGCTCTTTAAGGATGGCTGCTTTTTCCGATGCAGTCAGTGCCATAACGAAATACCTCGTCGTAATATGCTTTGAAGATTCGGCTGGCCCGTGCATATTTACAGACCAGCTAACGGTTATTTCCCCCGCCGCTCCTACGGGGTGCTTACCAGGCGGCGCGGGGCGACCCGGCCGTCGTCGGTAATTTCTCCAACGCCCAGAAAATCACCACTTTCCAGGAAGAGGCGCACCATATCACCTTCCTCGCCGATACGGTAGACCTGCAGGTCCATTACCGGCTGGCCCTGACGCAGATAGTAACCGGAGTCGTCCGGCAGGGTCAGTTTGGGCAACCCGGAGGCGGGTGAATCCACTGGCAACAGGTGGTGATCCAGGCTTTCCGCCCTATCCTCGCCGCGCTCTTCCGTCAGCTCATCCAGGGTAACGGCATCCGCCTCATCGAAGGGGCCGCAGGCGGAGCGGTGCAGTTGATCCACGTAGGCCCCCACTCCCAGGTTGCGGCCCAGGTCTTCCGCCAGGCTTCGCACATAGGTGCCTTTGGAACAGTGCACCTCCACTTCCGCGCGGGGTTGGGGGCCGGGGGTGAAACCCAGCAGTTCAAACGAATAGATGTCCACGGTGCGCGCCTCGCGTTCCACTTCCAGCCCCTGGCGCGCCAGTTTGTACAACGGCTGGCCCTTGTGCTTGAGCGCCGAGTACATGGACGGCACCTGCTGGATACGGCCGCGGAATACATCCATGGCATCGCGCAACTTCTCTTCCGTCAGGCCCGAGGCATCGGCGCTCGTCACCACCTGCCCGTCGGCATCGCCGGTGTCGGTGGCCATGCCGAAACAGAAGGTGCTGCGGTAGCGCTTATCCGCGTCCAGCAGATACTGGGAGAACTTGGTGGCCTCGCCGAAACAGATCGGCAGCACCCCGGTGGCGAGCGGGTCCAGCGCACCGGTGTGGCCGGCGCGGTTGGCGAAGAACAGTCGCTTGGCTTTTTGCAGGGCGTCGTTGGCGGTGATGCCGGCGGGCTTGTCCAGCAACAGCACGCCGTGAACCGGGCGGCCCCATTTAGGTCTGCGGCCCATGAATCAATCTTCTTTGGAATCGTCCAAATCCTCTCCTGAGGATTTGTCGTCGTCGGTATGGTGCTCGCGGTCTGCCTTGACCGCCTCGTCGATCAGCGCGGACAGTTGCTGGCCGCGCACGGAGGTCTCGTCATAGCGGAATTGCAGGCGCGGGATGGTGCGCATCTGGATGGAGCGCGCCAGCTGGCTGCGCAGGAAACCGGCGGCCTTGTTGAGCACTTCCATGGAGGTGTTGATCCTGGCCCGGTCGTCCTCACCCACCAGGGTCACGAAAACCTTGGCAGTGGCGAGGTCGCGGCTAACCTCCACGTCGTTGACGTTGATCATGCCCAGGCGCGGGTCGCGTACTTCGCGCTGGATCAACTGTGCCAGTTCGCGGCGCATGGCGTCGGCGACGCGATCGGCGCGGTGGAATTCTCTTGCCATTTTTTTCCTATATCGAATGGCGCTGGTGATCTACGGAGCGCCCTGTAGGAGCGGGGGGCGGCCATCCGCCCATGCCCGCGATCAGGTTTCGTTCGCGGGCATGGCCCGCTCCTACATCGGGCTTGCGGCCCGGGGGGCCCCTCTCCCCTAGCCCCTCTCCCGCAAGCGGGAGAGGGGAATCACACATTAAAGCTCGCGGGCAACCTTGACGATATCGTAGACCTCGATCTGGTCGCCGGGCTTGACGTCGTTGTAGTCCTTGACGCCGATACCGCACTCCATACCATTGCGCACTTCCTGCACGTCGTCCTTGAAGCGGCGCAGGGATTCCAGTTCGCCCTGGTAGATCACCACGTTGTCGCGCAGTACGCGGATCGGCTTGTTGCGGTACACGGTGCCCTCGGTGACCATACAGCCGGCGATGGCGCCGAACTTGGGCGAGCGGAAGACGTCGCGCACTTCGGCGATACCGACAATGTCCTCGCGCACTTCCGGCTCCAGCATGCCCGACAGGGCCTGCTTCACTTCGTCCAACAGATTGTAGATCACGCTGTAGTAGCGGATTTCCACACTCTCGGTCTCCGCCAGCTTGCGCGCGGCGACATCGGCACGGGTGTTGAAACCGATCACGATGGCACCGGAAGTCAACGCCAGGTTGATATCGTTCTCGGCGATACCGCCCACACCGCTGGACACTACGTTGACGGACACCTCCTCATTGCCGATGTCCGCCAGTGCGGACAGGATGGCTTCGAGGGAACCGCGCACATCCGCCTTGATCACTACCGGCAGCACTTTTTTCTCGCCGGATTCCATGTCCGCAAACATGTTTTCCAGCTTGGCGGCCTGCTGGCGCTGCATGCGCTCGCGGCGCTCCTTCTCGGCGCGCTGCTCGGCCACTTCGCGGGCCTTGCGTTCGTCCGTCACCACCATGAATTCGTCGCCGGCATTGGGCGTGGTATCCAGGCCCAGCAGTTCCACCGGGGTGGACGGGCCGGCGTCTTTCACCTGTTTGCCCAGCTCGTTGGTCATGGCGCGCACGCGGCCGTAGCTCTGGCCGGCGAGCACGATATCGCCGCGCTTCAGTTCGCCGTTCTGCACCAGCAGGGTGGCGACCACACCGCGCCCCTTCTCCAGGCGGGATTCGATCACCACGCCGGTGGCAGGTACACCGGTCCTGGCCTTGAGTTCGAGTATTTCCGCCTGCAGGGAAACCGCTTCCAGCAGCTCGTCGATGCCCTCGCCGGTGTGCGCGGACACATTGACAAACTGTGTATCGCCGCCCCAGTCTTCCGGGATCACATCTTTTGCCGCCAGTTCGTTCTTGACCCGATCCGGGTCCGCCCCTTCCTTATCGCACTTGTTGATGGCCACAACCAGCGGCACGCCGGCGGCGCGGGCGTGGTTGATGGCTTCTTCGGTCTGCGGCATCACACCATCGTCCGCGGCGACTACAAGAATCACCACGTCGGTGGCCTGGGCGCCGCGGGCGCGCATGGCGGTAAAGGCGGCGTGGCCGGGAGTGTCCAGGAAGGCGACTTCGCCCTGGCCGGTCTTCACCCGGTAGGCGCCGATATGCTGGGTGATGCCGCCTGCTTCCCCGGAGGCCACCTTGGTCTCGCGGATATAGTCGAGCAGCGAGGTCTTGCCGTGGTCTACGTGACCCATCACGGTGACCACCGGCGCGCGGGAAACCTCTTCGCCCTCAACCTGCTGGACTTCGGCCACCAGGCTCTCCTCCAGCTCGCTCTCGGAACGAAATACCACCTTGTGGCCCATTTCCTCGGCGATCAGTTGCGCCGTTTCGCGATCCAGGCTCTGGTTGATGGTCACCATCTCGCCCATTTTCATCAGGCGCTTGATCAGGTCGCCGGCCTTGATGTTCATCTGTTTGGCCAGTTCGCCGACGGTGATGGTTTCGCCCAACTGCACTTCGTATACCTGTTTTGCCGTGGGCTTCTTGAAGCCGTGGGTTGGTTTGACTTTCAGCGTCGGGCGGGACAACGAGCGGGTGCTGCGTTTTTCCGCTTCGTCGCTTTCAAAAGCTTCCAGCGCCTGCTCGTAGAGGGCGGTCTTGCTGGATTTCTTCGGGCCGGACTTGGCGCCGCGGCGACCGCGGCGCTTGCGCGGCTCCTCTTCTTTTTCAGCAACAGCTGGAGTCGCCTCCAGCTTGCGGCGCAGGGAGGGCTTGACCCCTTCGGTCTTTGTCTTCTCTTTCTCTGTCTTTTCCAGCTCCACGCGCTGGCGATCCGCCTCAAGGCGGGCCTTCTTCTCTTCCAGTTCCTGCTCTTCCTGGGCGGCTTGCTGCTTGCGGCGCTCCATGGCGGCGATACGCATCGCCTCGATATCGTCCACGTAGGTAGAGCGCACCGGCCGGGGCGCTGGCTTCTCGACCTTTTCCTCGACGACCTTCGGCTCTTCCGCCACCTCTTCGGGCGCCTCCACTGCTACCTCGGTGGTCTCGGCTTCGGCCGCTTCGCGGGCAGCTTTGGCTTCCGCTTCGGCGCGGGCGCGCTCGGCCTCCGCCTGTTCGGCGCGGGCCCTTTCCAGTGCCGCCTGCTCGGCGAGTGCCTTGTCCAATTCGGCCTGCGGCGGCTCCGCGGCGGCCTCCGCCGCTACCGACTCCGAAGGGCGTTTTACGTAGGTGCGTTTCTTGCGCACTTCCACATTCACGGTTTTGCGGCCTGTGCCGGAGCCGGTTTTCAGCGTGGTGGTGGTTTTGCGCTTCAGGGTGATCTTACGCGGCGCAGCATCCTGCTCCCCGTGGCTGCTTTTCAGGAAGTTGAGCAGGACCTGTTTTTCCTCATCCGACACCGCCGCATCCGTAGAAGTGTGGGGCAAACCCGCTTCCTGCATCTGCTTGAGCAGACGCTCCTCGGTGGCACCTACCGATTTCGCGAGTTCGCTAACTGTTACTTCGGCCATTCTCTCTCCTAAAGGTCTTGGTCGGCAGAGCCTGTCTGTTCATTTCCAAACAGCCCCTGTGGGAGCCTGCCTTGCAGGCGATTATTCACGCTCCGAGGGATTTCGCCAGCATGGCCGGCTCCCACAGGGGCTCCCTCAATTACTCCGAGGCTTCGCTATCGTCGGCAAACCAGGGTTCGCGCGCTTTCATGATCAGCGCGGCGGCGCGCTCCTGGTCCATTCCTTCAATATCCAGCAGGTCGTCTACTGCCTGTTCCGCCAGGTCCTCCATGGAGGCAATACCGCGGCTGGCCAGCAAGTAGGCCAGATGGCGGTCCATACCCTCCATATTCAGCAGGTCTTCCTGGGGCTCGGAGGCGTCCAGCTGCTCCTCCGAGGCCAATGCCTGAGTCAGCAGCGCGTCCTTGGCACGGGCGCGCAGCTCCTCGGCGATTTCCTCGTCGAAGCCCTCGATGGTGAGCATCTCCTCCAAGGGCACATAGGCCACCTCTTCCAGAGTGGTGAAGCCCTCTTCCACCAGCACACCGGCCACATCTTCGTCGATGTCCAGGCGCTGCATAAAGGTTTCCATGACGCCGCTGGATTCGGCTTCCTGCTTGACCTGCCAGTCCTCAATGCTCATCACATTGATCTGCCACTCGGTGAGTTCGGAAGCCAGGCGTACATTCTGGCCGCTGCGGCCAATGGCCATGGCCAGGTTTTCCTCGGCCACTGCCACGTCCATGGAACCGGCGTCTTCGTCAACCACGATGGACTCGATTTCCGCCGGCGCCATGGCGTTGATTACAAATTGTGCCGGGTTTTCATCCCACAACACGATATCCACACGCTCACCGGACAACTCGTTGGACACCGCCTGTACCCGTGCACCTCGCATGCCAACGCAGGCACCCACCGGGTCGATGCGGCCATCGTTGGTGGTCACCGCAATCTTGGCCCGCAGGCCCGGGTCGCGGGCAGCGCCCCTGATCTCGATCACCTGCTCGGCGATTTCCGGCACCTCGATGCGGAACAGCTCGATAATCATTTCCGGGCAGGAGCGGCTCAACATCAACTGCGGACCGCGCGCTTCCGGCTGGATTTCCAGAAGAATAGCGCGCACCCGGTCACCCAGGCGAAAGATTTCCCGGCCCACCAACTGATCGCGGGGCAGGCGCGCCTCGGCGTTGCCGCCCAGGTCCACAGCGATAAATTCACGGGTCACTTTCTTCACGGTGCCGCTGACGAGTTCGCCCACGCGGTCGCGATATTCGTCCACCACTTTGGCGCGTTCCGCCTCACGCACCTTCTGCACGATCACTTGCTTGGCAGTTTGCGCGGCGATGCGGCCGAACTCAACGTTTTCCACTTGTTCGCGGTAAATATCCCCGGCTTTCAGCGTGGGATCTTTCTCGTGGGCCTCTTCCAGGGTGAACTGGGTGCCCAATTCCGCCAGAGTATCGTCATCCACCACTTCCCAACTGCGGAAAGTCTCGTAGTCGCCGGTACTGCGGTCAATGGTAACGGTAATCGTGGAATCCTCGTCATAGCGTTTCTTGGTGGCTGTCGCCAGTGCCGCCTCGATCGCCTGGAAAATAATTTCCCGATCCACGCCCTTCTCGTTGGAAACCGCTTCGGCTACCAGCAAGATTTCTTTGTTCATGCAGCTGCCTCTTTAAACACGCTAAACGCTACGTTGATCACTTTTCAAATTGGGGAATGACATTGGCCCGCTCGATGCTGTCGATGGGCAACAGATATTCGTTCTCACTGTCGACGCGCAGTACCACTTCCTCCCCCTCTACGCCAACCAGCAGGCCGCGCCACTTGCGCTGGCCCTCCAGCGGCATGCGCAGGCGAACCTCGATCCGGGAGCCGGCAAAACGCCGGTAGTGGTCCAGCTTGTACAGGGGACGGTCGAGCCCCGGCGAGGAGACTTCCAGGGTGTACTTGCCGCTGATGGGGTCTTCCACGTCCAGCACGGCGCTCACCTGACGACTGACCTTCTCGCAGTCCTCTACGGCGATACCCCGCTCGGAATCGATGTAAATACGCAGCAGTGCGTTGCGGCCATGGGTCTGGTATTCAATGCCCCACAGCTCGCAGCCCAGTGATTCCACCACCGGGCTCAAAAGTTGTTCCAACCGTTCGCGCTTAGTCGCCATTAGCCGCCATACAAGTCGGCAGGACAGCCGATTTGCACAGCTGTCAGCTGCCCCAAGGGGTGAAGTGCAGGGAGGCACTTCATGAAACAAAAAATGGGCCTGCGGCCCACTTCGAAATATTCCTGCGCAATTTTTGGCGCAGATACGAAAAAGCCCCTGACGGGGCTTCGACCGCCTGTGGGAGCGAGCCCTGCTCGCGAATTCGCCTGCAAGGCAGGCTCCCACAGCAAAATTTGGTAGCGGGGGCAGGATTTGAACCTTCGACCTTCGCCCGGCCATGCCGGCCAGAGGTGAAAAGGGAGCCCGCGTCGGGCGTCTACCTAAAGACCACTGGCACCTAAATTTGGTAGCGGGGGCAGGATTTGAACCTACGACCTTCGCCCGGCCATGCC
>NZ_JBOFOC010000030.1:0-4525 GCF_051659245.1 Microbulbifer sp. | reverse complement strand
GCCTATGCTATCCAGCGATGCCGATCGCGGGCACGGCGGATGGCCGCCCCGCCGCTCCCACAAGGAGAATTCCGGTAAAAACAGTTTAGGCGGGGCTCAACCGAGCAGTTGCCGCCAGCTTGTTTGCACGGTCTTTCTTTCCGCTTTGAAGTGGTCACCGGCAACAGCTCCCGGCAGTTGTTGTAGCGCCAGGCGATGACCTTCGGATCGGTAGGCTTTGTAGGCGTCGATCAGATGCGCGGCTTGGTGGGCCGGCATCAGGCCCGCCTCGATGAGGCTTTCGAGTATGCGGATATTGTCGGTGTACCGCACAATCGACGGCGCTTTCTGCGCCCAGGCCAGTGCTGCATATTGAACCACAAATTCGATGTCGACAATACCGCCGGGGCCCTGCTTGAGGTCGAAAGTGCTGCCGTTGCTCTTATCCAGGTGCGCGCGCATTTTATCGCGCATGGCGACCACTTCGCCGCGCAATTTCTTCTCGTCGCGGGGCTGGCACAGCAGGTCCAGGCGCAACTGTTCAAACCCGGCGCAGAGGCGCGGGCTGCCCGCCACCGGGCGGGCGCGCACCAGCGCCTGGTGCTCCCAGGTCCAGGCGCTCTCGCGCTGGTATTTTTCGAACGCGGCCAGGGAGGTCACCAGCAGGCCGGACTTGCCGGAGGGGCGCAGGCGGGTGTCCACCTCGTACAGGGGGCCGCTGAGGGTACGGGTCTGCAGGATATGGATCAGCCGCTGGGCCAGGCGGGTGTAGAAACTCAGGTTGTCGATTCTGGTGGCGCCGTCGGTGCTTTTTTGCGGGTCGGCATCGTGCACGAAGACGATATCCAGGTCCGAGCCGTGGCCCAGCTCCAGGCCGCCCAGCTTGCCGTAGGCGACGATGGCGAAGCGCATGTCCCCATCGGCGCTCCCCCCGGGTGCGCCGTATTTTTCCACCATCTGCCGCCAGGCCATCTGCAGTGACTGCTGCAGTATCGCTTCCGCCAGCCAAGTGAGGGAGTCGCTCACTTTCATCAGCGGCAGTGTGCCGTTCACCTCCTGGGCGGCGATGCGCAGGCTCTGGCTCTGCTTGAAGTGACGCAGTGCCTCCATCTGCATCTCCAGGTCGCCGGGGTCCAGGCGCAGCATTTCCCGGCGCAGTTCGTCGGCGATATCCTCCCGGGAGGCGGGTGCCAGCAAGCGGCGGGGATCCAGCAGTTCGTCCAGCAGTATCGGGTGGCGGGCCAGTTGCTCGGCGATTCGGGGGCTGGCGCTGCACAGGCTCAACAGCTGGTTCAGTACCGGGGGATTTTCGTTGATCAGCACCAGGTAGGCGCTGCGGCGCAGTACCGAGCGCACCAGCGGCAGGACCCGTTCGAGGGCCAGCAGTGAATTTTCCTCCTGTGCGGCGGCGGCCAGCAACAGGGGGATAAACCGGTCCAGGCGCGCGCGCGCGGTACTGGGCAAGGCGGAAACGATGCGCTCACCGCGCAGTTCCGCCAGCAACTTCAGTGCCGCCGGGGCGGGGGCGAAGCCCGCTTCGCCCAGGGTGCGCAGGTTGACCGCTTCCAGGGTCTCACTGCCGCAGCCGGCCCACAGGCTCTCCCACTCCTCCGCCGCACTGGGTTCGGCGATCTCCTCCGGCGGCGCGATCACCATGTCGAACTCCCGCTCAATCACCCCGCGCCGGTCGGCCAGTTCGCCGAGTAACTGTTCCCAGTTGTCATAGCCGAGGGCGAAAGCCAGCCGCTCGCGGCGCTCGCTCTCCGCCGGCAGGGTCTGGGTCTGCCGGTCGCCCTCCGCCTGCAGCGCATGCTCGACCCGGCGCAGCAGCAGGTAGGCCAGCGCCAGCTGGTCGGCGGCGCCGGGCTCCAGGTGACCGTCGCTCTCCAGCAGCGGCAGCAGCTTGAGCAGGCCGCGCTCGCGCAGGGCCGGCTCGCGGCCGCCGCGGATCAGCTGGAAGGACTGGACAATAAATTCGACTTCGCGGATGCCGCCGCGGCCCAGCTTGATATTGTCACCGAGGCTGCGGGCGCGCACCTGGCGCTGGATCAGCGATTTCATTTCGCGCAGCGCGTCTATCGCGCTGAAATCGATATAGCGGCGGTAGGTGAAAGGGCGCAGCAGCTCCATCAGTTCGGCGGCGTCGGCCCCGCTGCCCGCCACCGGGCGCGCCTTGACCATGGCGTAGCGCTCCCATTCGCGCCCCTGGGTCTGGTAGTAATCCTCCAGGGCGGCGAAGTGGCTCACCAGCGGACCGCTGTCGCCGTAGGGGCGCAGGCGCATGTCCACGCGGAACACGAAGCCGTCGGCGGTCATGGCGTCGAGGGATTTGATCAACCGCTGACCCAGGCGCTGAAAGAATTTCTGGTTTTCCTGGGACTGCTCGCCGTCGGTGTGCCCCGGCGAGCGGTAGGCGAAGATCAGGTCGATATCCGAGGACAGGTTCAGCTCGCGGGCCCCCAGTTTGCCCATGCCCAGCACCACCAGGGACTGGGGGTTGCCGCTGTCGTCCCGCGGCTCGCCGTAGCGGCCGGCCAGTTCGCGATGGTGCCAGTCCAGCGCGGTTTGAATACAGGTTTCCGCCAGATCGCTGAGGCGGGTGCAGACCCGGGGAATATCCCACTGGCCGGCGAAGTCCCGCCAGATCGCCTCGGCGATGGTGCGGTTGCGCAGGCGGCGCAGCTCGCGGTCGAGGGCTTCCTCGCTGTCGATTGTGTCGATATCGATGGGAGCGAGGCCCAGGTCTTCGCTCTGCAGGAATTCGGGCAGCAGTTCGGGATTGCGCAGGCACTGCTGGTAGAAGAAGTCCGAGCCGATAAAGCTTCGGGCGACGGCGAGCTGCAGGGATTCGTCCTCAAGCAGCAGCTCAGCTCTCGAAACAGTTCCCGTTCCGACCTCTTCGCGCCAGTGGTGCCACTGCTCTTCGAGTTGCGGGCGGAATTGTGGCGGGCAGGATTCGAATATATCCATAATACTTTCCATTCACCGGCAAACCGGCTGCTACAGACGAGCCTCCTCTATCCCTGGTTCCAAGGAATAGAACGAAAGGTTGGCCAGTATACAGCGGGTGTATGGAGACTGAAGCGGGTGGGCAGGAGTAAAGTTCAGAGGCGGCGGGCATCCCCCTGAGCGTCGATGATCTTATCACCCTCCGCGTAAATCCTGCACTGGCCCTCAACGTTTGATTCCACCCTATAGGTTTCACACGCCTGCAGAGCCCTGCTATTGGCACTATCCTGGTCAGGCGAATCGTAGACGGAACCAAATACGTAAGCGCCTTTATAGTCGAGCGCCAAAGCAATGGCCTTATACACCGCATACTCCCTGTACTTGGCGAAAAGGCTGTAAAAACTGTTTTTCTCCACCTTATCGACACCAGACTCTCCCGTCCCGGACTGCAAGTCCGCCAGCATGGATTGGAGTCGAGCACGGGGCCGGTCCGCTGTTATTTGCATCAGCAAAGGCCGCGCGACCCGGGAAAACATCTTCGAATTCCGATCGAAATACAACTCGTAGGCATACCACCAGGCAATACCCGTGTTCCGCGGGGCCCGCACATAAGCCTGTTCCAGCATTTCCAGATATTGGTGTCGCGGATACCCCAGCTTCTGCATCGCGATGGCCAGGCCGTGCCAATAGGCCGGCACCTGCTCGTCGGCATTGACCAGCTCCACGAACCGGTCGCGGGTAGCCGCTAACCGCTCGGGGTCACTCTGTATCCCCTTGGCAAGCTCTCTTTTCAACCACAGAGCGGCTTCCGAGTGCTGAAACCACTGCTCGCCATGCAGCTCCGCGGGTATGGATGCCAGCATGGATTCCGCCCGGGAAAACTCTCCGGCTTCGGTTTCAGCGGAGGCCAATATCGACGTCAATTCATGGCTGTCCGCCCCCTGGTCGCGGGCGTAGGTCACCAGTTGCTGCAGGGATTCCGCATTCCTTCCCGACATCACCAGGTAGCGGGCCACTTCGGCCACCGCGCCCTGTCGTGAAATGGGAGTCAACCGCGGCTGCACCGGTTTGTAGTCCGGGGGCATCTGACCGACACCCCGGGGAAACTTGTCTTTCGCCTGGGCGAGGTAGTGCCCCTCCAACTCCTCAAGCGGCATCCCGAGCGCAGAAACCAACGCCTCCACGGGATCTTCGCCGCGGTTGTAGGCCCCCAGGTAATCCCCGATTGCGCCCGTCTTGCCGCTACTCATGATCAACCAGTGGGTCAACATCCACCCTCCCGCATAGACCCTTGAGGCCTGTTTCCTGTCAACCGCTGCCGGCGTCGCCCTCAGCAACTCCTCCAGCGGCATCGGGTGGTCGTAGTACAGCGAGGTCGCGCGCTCCATGGGGATATCCCCAAATAGATACTTGCCGTCTTCGGGGAAACTCACGGTCGAGAAGACTTCCGCAAACCCCTCGCTGTACCAATAGGGATAATGAACCGCGCTTCTCCCGTAGGTCAGGAAATGGGTGTACTCATGGAACAGGAACTCGCGAGCCGGATCCTTGCGCATAAACCGGTAGCGCCCGATGTTGACCAGCGCGAAGCTGCCAT
>NZ_JBOFOC010000029.1:0-7045 GCF_051659245.1 Microbulbifer sp. | reverse complement strand
ACCCCGCGTAGGAGATGACAGGCTGCGCGCTCCGATTACATCTTGTCGGCGCCAAAGGCGACCACGTAGAGAAGCCTGAAACTCAGTAACAGCTGTCCAGTGCAAAAACCAGATTAGTGGTTGACTTCAGGGGCCGCTTTAGAGAAGAGAAGCCTGAAACTCAGTAACAGCTGTCCAGTGCAAAAACCAGATTAGTGGTTGACTTCAGGGGCCGCTTTAGAGAAGCGGCCGTTGGCCGCGATCGGACTTTCAAGCGCCCTGAGAGATCATCGCGGCCCGCGGCACGCTTCCCGGGAACGCGGAGCTCCAGCTCCGCAGGGCGCCGATCGCGGCCATGGGCGGATGGCCGCCCCGCCGCTCCTATAGCGGGCACAGCTGGTCTCCTCGCGCGGTGATACTCTCAGCAGGTCGCGTTTCTACCGGACTGCAAAACAAAAAAGTTTCACAAAATGAAATATTGAAATATATATTTCATTGCGACAGAATCACCCTCGACAGCCGTTTCGATGACCGAGAGAGACAACAAGAATGCCAGCTGACAGCAAACCCCTGGACCTGATCTGCATGGGCCGCGTGGCGGTGGACCTCTACGCCCAGCAGATCGGCGCCGACCTGGAGGACGCCGGCTCCTTTGCCAAGTACCTCGGTGGCTCCTCCGGCAACGTGGTCTACGGCACCGCCCGCCAGGGCATCCGCAGTTCCATGCTCGCGCGGGTGGGTAACGAGCATATGGGGCGCTTCGTGCGCGAGGAGCTCGAGCGCGCTGGGGTGGACACCAGTCATCTGATCACCGACCCGGAGCGCCTCACCGCCCTGGTGATACTGGGCATCAAGGACAAAGACACCTTCCCGCTGATCTTTTACCGGGAGAACTGCGCGGACATGGGCATCACCCCCGCGGATGTGGACGAGGACTACATCGCCTCCGCCCGTGCCCTGGCCATTACCGGCACCCACCTGTCCCACCCGTACACCCGCAGCGCGGTGCTGCGCGCGCTGGAATACGCCGGCACCCACGGCCTCAAGCGGATACTGGATATCGACTACCGCCCGGTGCTATGGGGGCTTACCAATCCGGGGGACGGCGAAACCCGCTATATCGAATCCACCGCGGTGACTGCCCAACTGCAGGAAGTACTGCACCACTTCGACCTGATTGTGGGCACCGAGGAGGAATTCCATATTGCCGGCGGCAGCACTGACACCCTGGAGGCCCTGCGCGCGGTGCGCGAGGTGAGCGGGGCGACGCTGGTATGCAAGCGCGGCCCCCTGGGCTGCTCGGTGTTCGAGGGGCAGATTCCCGCCGACCTGGACGAGGGCATCAGCGTGCTCGGCGTGCAGGTGGAGGTGCTCAATGTGCTGGGCGCCGGCGATGCCTTTATGTCCGGTCTGCTGCGCGGCTACCTCAACGGCGAGAGCTGGGAGCAGAGCTGCCGCTACGCCAACGCCTGCGGCGCGCTGGTGGTGTCCCGCCACGGCTGCGCGCCAGCCATGCCCAGCCGCGAGGAACTGGACGACTACCTGAGCCGCGCCGAATCGGTGCCGCGCCCGGACCTGGACGCGCGCCTCAACCACCTGCACCGGGTCACCACCCGCGCGCGCCGCTGGGACGAACTGAACATCATCGCCTTCGATCACCGCAGCCAACTGGTGGCCCTGGCGCAGGAGACCGGCGCGGACAAGGCGGTGATTCCGCCTCTGAAAAAACTGATCTTTAAAGCTGCGGAGCAGGTGATCGAAGAGGCCGGTATCCGCGGCAGGTTCGGCCTGTTCGTGGACGGTACCTTCGGCCAGGATGTGCTCAGCGCCGCCAGCGGCCGAGGCTGGTGGCTGGCGCGGCCCATTGAACTGCCGGGCTCGCGCCCGCTGCGCCTGGAGCACGGCAATATCGGCAGCCAGCTGGTGAGCTGGCCGCTGGACCAGATCGTCAAATGCCTGGTTTTCTACCACCCGGAGGACGGGGACGAGCTGCGCCTGGAGCAGGAGCGGGAGCTGCGGGAAATCTACCGCGCCTGCTGCCAGAGCGGCCACGAGCTGCTGCTGGAGGTGATACTGCCGGCGGACAAGTCGAGGGACGATGAACTTTATCTCCGCGCGCTGAAGCGCTTCTACAACCTGGACATCAAGCCCGACTGGTGGAAGCTGCCACCCCTGGCGGCGCAAAGCTGGGATGCGGTGGAAGCACTGCTGAAAGAGCGCGACCCCCACTGCCGCGGCGTGGTGATCCTCGGACTTGAGGCCCCCGTGGACCAACTGCAGGCGGGCTTCAACAGCGCTGCCGGCAAACCGGTGGTCAAAGGATTCGCGGTGGGGCGCACCATCTTTATGGAGCCCTCCCGGGAGTGGATGCTGGGCAATATCGACGACGATGAATTTGTCCGGCGCATCAAGAACAACTACCACCAGCTGATTGAACTGTGGCGCCAGCGGGGAGAGAGAAAATAACCATGGCCAAGACGCTGAAACTGACTATGGCCCAGGCCGTCGTGAAATACATGACCGCGCAGAAAGTGCTGGTAGACGGCGAAATTCAGCCCCTGTTCGCCGGGGTTTGGGCCATTTTCGGCCACGGCAACGTGGCCGGGCTGGGCGAGGCCCTGTACCAGGTGCAGGAAGAGCTGCCCACCTACCGCGCCCACAACGAGCAGGGCATGGCCCACGCCGCCATCGCCTTCGCCAAGACCGACAACCGCCGGCGCATGATGGCCTGCACCGCATCCGCCGGGCCCGGTTCCACCAATATGGTTACCGCCGCCGCGGTGGCGCACGTGAACCGCCTGCCGGTGCTCTTCCTGCCCGGCGACACCTTCGCCACGCGCATGCCGGACCCGGTGTTGCAGCAGGTGGAAAACTTCCACGACCACACCCTCACCTCCAACGACTGCTTCAAGCCGGTGAGCCGTTTCTTCGACCGCATTACGCGCCCGGAGCAGTTGCTCACCTCGCTGCCCCAGGCGCTGCGCGTGCTCACCGATCCGGTGGAGTGCGGACCGGTCACTCTGGCGCTGCCCCAGGACGTGCAGACCATGGCCTTCGACTACCCGGAGAGTTTGTTCGCGGAAAAAGTCCACCGCCTGCGCCGCCAGGCCCCGGACACAACGGAGTTGGGAGAGGCAGTGGCGCAGATCCGCGGCAGCAAAAAGCCGTTGCTGATCGCCGGCGGCGGCGCCCACTACTCGGGCGCGCTGGCGGAACTGGACGACCTGGTCTCCGCGCTGCAACTGCCCGTGGGGGAGACTCAGGCGGGCAAGGGCGCGCTGCCCTGGGACCACCCGTGCAATATGGGCAGCATCGGCGTCACCGGCGCCGTCTCCACCAATACGCTGGCGGCGGAGGCGGATCTGATTATCGCCGTGGGCACCCGCCTGGGGGATTTCGCCTCCGGCTCCCGCGCCATGATCAATCCGAAGGCGCGCATCCTCAGTGTCAACGTGGCCTCCTTCGACGCGGTGAAACACCGCAGCCAGCCGCTGGTGGGCGACGCCAAGCTGGCCCTGCCGGCACTGCTCGCCGGCCTGCACGACTGGCGGCCGGAGAAGGCGTGGACAGAGCGCTGTGCTTCCCTGCGGGCGCAGTGGAATGAAACCGTGGACCGCGCCTGCGCGGACAAGGGCAGGGAACTGCCCAGCGATGCCGAGGCGGTGGGTGCGGTCAACCGCGCCGCCGGCGAAAGGGATATCGTGGTCTGTGCCGCAGGCGGCCTGCCCGGGGAACTGCAGAAGCTCTGGCGCACCCGTTACGACCGCGGCTACCACGTGGAGTACGGCTACTCCTGCATGGGCTATGAAATCGCCGGCGGGCTGGGTGCCAAGATGGCGCGGCCGGATTCGGAGGTCTTCGTGATGGTGGGGGACGGCTCCTACCTGATGCTCAACTCGGAGATCGCCACTTCGGTGATGCTGGGCCACAAAATCATCGTGGTGGTGCTGGACAACCGCGGCTTCGGCTGCATTCACCGGCTGCAGCAATTCTGCGGCGGCCCGGGTTTCAACAATTTGCTGGAAGATTGCAAAACCGTTGAGGCCGGCGCGCCGAAAACCGACTTCGCCGCCCACGCCAGGGCCCTCGGCGCCCGCGCCGAGCAGGTGGGCAGTATCGCCGAACTGGAGGCCGCCCTGGACCGCGCCCGCGCCTCCGATATCACCTACGTGATCAGCCTGGACACGGACCCGCTGGCGGATACCAAAGACGGTGGCTCCTGGTGGGACGTTGCGATGCCGGAAGTCTCCGAGCGCGCGGAAGTGGTGGCGGCGCGGGAGGTTTACGAATCCCACAAGGCGCGGCAGAAAGAAAATCTCTAAAGAATGTCCACAGGATGGGCGAAGTGGGAGTCTGCTCTGTAGGCGATTGGGGTGCTGCGACACCCGTTTCGCCAGCAGGGCTGGCTCCCACGACGTTCATTTAAGAGGAGAATCCCTGTGAAGAATCAGATCCACAATTTTATCGATGGCCGGATCAGCGAAAGTTGCAGCGAGCGTTTTGCCCCCGTCTACAACCCCGCCCTCGGCGAAGTGACCGCCGAAGTGGCCCTCTCCACCGTTGCCGAAGTGGAAGCAGCGGTGGAGTCCGCCCGCAAGGCTTTCCCGGCTTGGGCCGCCACCACGCCCTTGCGGCGGGCGCGGATCATGAACCGCTTTCGCGACCTGTTGGAACAGAATGCCGACGAACTGGCAAAAATCATCAGCGCCGAACACGGTAAGGTCCACTCGGATGCCCTGGGTGAAGTCACCCGCGGCCTGGAAGTGGTGGAGTTCGCCTGCGGCGCGCCGCATTTGTTGAAGGGCGAATTTACCGAAAACGTCGGCACCAATATCGACAGCCATTCCATCCGTCAGCCCCTGGGGGTGGTGGCCGGCATCACCCCGTTCAACTTTCCCGCCATGGTGCCCATGTGGATGTTCCCCATGGCCCTGGCCTGCGGCAATACTTTTGTGCTGAAGCCCTCGGAGCGCGATCCCTCCGCGGCACTTTTCTACGCCGAGCTGATGAACGAGGCCGGATTTCCCCCCGGTGTGTTCAATGTGGTGCAGGGAGACAAACAGGCGGTGGATGCGCTGCTGGAACACCCACAAGTTTCCGCGGTGAGCTTCGTCGGCTCCACGCCCATTGCCCAATACATCTACGCCACCGGCGCCGCCCACGGCAAGCGGGTGCAGGCCCTGGGCGGGGCGAAGAACCATATGGTGGTGATGCCCGACGCCGACCTGGACAACACCGTGGACGCGCTGATGGGCGCCGCCTACGGCTCCGCCGGCGAGCGCTGCATGGCCATCTCAGTTGTGGTGGCCGTGGGTGAAGAAACCGCGGATGCACTGCGGGAGCGTCTGGTGAAGCGGCTGCAGGCATTGAAGATCGGCCCGGGTACTGACCCCGGGGCGGAAATGGGTCCGCTGGTGACAGCACAGCACCTGGAAAAAGTGCGCGGTTATATCGATGCCGGTGAGGCCGAAGGAGCGGAGCTGGTGGTGGACGGCCGCGAGTTCAAAATGCAGCAGAGCGGTTTCGAAAGTGGCTTCTTTATCGGCGGCACCCTGTTCGATCACGTCAAGCCGGAAATGAAAATCCACCGCGAGGAAATATTCGGTCCGGTACTGGCCATGGTACGCGCGAGGGACTTCGCCGAGGCGGTACAGCTGATCAACGACCACGAGTTCGGCAACGGCACCGCCATCTTTACCCGCGACGGCGACTCGGCGCGCGCCTTTGCGCACCAGATCCAGGTGGGCATGGTGGGGGTAAACGTGCCCATTCCGGTGCCCATGGCGTTCCACAGTTTCGGCGGCTGGAAAGCGTCGCTGTTCGGCGATCACCATATGCACGGCCCCGAGGGGGTGCGCTTCTACACCAAACTGAAAACCATCACCAGCCGCTGGCCCACCGGCATTCGCGAGGGTGCGGATTTCGTGATGCCTACGATGTAAGGCGGCAGGTAACTACTCGCGCCACCAGTCCCCTCCCCCGCAAGCGGGGGAGGGGAGAATAGTTAGGGCGTCGGCCCACAGCGAGATGAAAGCGATGAACGATTCCACAATAAAATTCGCACTGAACCATATGGCCTGTCCCACCCTCAGCCCACTGCAACTGATCGATGCGGCGGCGGAGCTGGGCATGGCTGCGGTGGAACTGCGCAACGACGTGCGCAAGAACAGCCTGAGCGACATGCAAACCGCGCGCACTGTGGCGGAGCGCGCCGAGGAACGTGGCATCCGGGTGTTGAGTGTCAACGCCCTCTATCCCTTCAATAAGTGGGACGCAGAGCGCGTGGAGCAGGCTGAGCGGCTGGCCGAGCTCGCCAGCGCCGCCGGTGCGGAGGCACTGGTGTGCTGTCCGCTGAATTCGGCGGAGTACCTGGCCCCGCTGGAGGACAAGACCCGGGCGCTGCACTCGGCGTTACGGGGATTGCGGGATCTCCTGGAAAAACACCAGCTGCGCGGTTTTATTGAGCCCCTGGGCTTTCCGGTCTCCTCGCTGCGCTTCAAGCGGCTGGCGGTGAACGCCATCAGCGAGCTGGATGCCGAGGGGCGGTGGTTCGGCCTGGTGCACGACACCTTCCACCATGCGGGTGCCGGCGAGGCGGAATTTTTTCCGCAGATGACCGGGCTGGTACATATCTCCGGAGTGGAGGACCGGAATGTGGACTTCAGCGATATGCTGGATGCTCACCGGGTGTTTGTCGGCCCGAAAGACCGCCTGGACAGCATTGGCCAGACCCGCCAGCTGCTGGATTCCGGTTACCGGGGGTTTGTTTCTTTCGAGCCCTTTTTCGACGGGCTCTGGCAGACTCCGGACCCGCTGCCGGCCATTCGCGAGAGTATGCAGTTTATCCGCGGCGAGCTGGCCGCGGTGCACAGCGACTGATTACTGGAAACCGGTGTTCTGCGAAAGGCCCCTGGCCACCACCGCGGAGGGCTGTATACGCATCGTGGAGGCGGAGATCAGCGCCGCGCGGCGCCTGCCGGCGAGGCCGGAATTTTACCGCTGATTCGATCAAGCAGTACCTCTGGAAAACCTGCAACGCATTTTCGGAGGAGTCTTTGGGGCGTTT
>NZ_JBOFOC010000028.1:0-37304 GCF_051659245.1 Microbulbifer sp. | reverse complement strand
ACCCCTCTCGTTTAGATACTCAGTCATGCGTAGATAGGTAAGAGACCAAGTGACAGCCAGCGACAGCAAAACCAACCCACCTAAGTTCCACTTCCCTAGTAAATTGTATGTAGTTTTGATTCGGTTCATATGGACATTTAACAGTTAATTAAAAAGACACCGCAATATACTTACCAGCTCTCTATCCACAGACCTCTCGGATATCTCTACAGGAGAAAAATCTTAAAAATCAATAAGTTCGACTAGGTTGGCGCCATTTTCTACGGATAGATGGTGCAATTTGGCTTTATATCTTTTCATTAAAGGTGCTTTTGATCATATTGGAAATCCCTTAAAAGTCAATGAGTTAGCGGGTATTTTCCGTAGATGGACGAAGCTGCTGCTGAATTCTGCTTGACGTGTGATGATGCAGGTAAATTCTGTATATAAAAACAGCAAATGGGCGCTTATCACGGACGACCTCGTTATCGATTGCCTCGAATTGGGTGCTAGAGGGGCAGCTTGATGAGCGGGGAGGGCGGGCCTGCGGCCCGCGGGCCGAGCTGGAGCTCGGCGTTCCCAGGGGGGCGCCTCTCCAAAGTGAAAGGGAAGGCCCCGCATTGCGGGGCTCCATTCAAAAGGCGATATTTTTTGGCGTGCGCGGAAACGGAATCACGTCGCGGATATTGCCCATGCCGGTGACGTAGGAAACGATGCGGTCGAAGCCGAGGCCGAAGCCGGCGTGGGGGACTGTGCCGTAGCGGCGCAGGTCCCGGTACCAGTCCAGGTGTTCCATGGGAATACCCATTTCGTCCATGCGCGCGTCGAGTTTTTCCAGGCGTTCTTCCCGTTGGGAGCCGCCGATAATTTCGCCGATACCGGGGGCCAGGACGTCCATGGCGGCGACGGTTTTGCCGTCGTCGTTCATGCGCATATAGAAGGCTTTGATGTCCTTCGGGTAGTTGAGGACGATCACCGGTTTTCTGAAATGCTTCTCGGCCAGGTAGCGTTCGTGTTCCGAGGCCAGGTCGACGCCCCAGGCGACCGGAAATTCGAATTTCTCGCCGCACTTTTCCAGGATTTCGATGGCCTCGGAGTAATCGATGCGCGCGAAGTCGTTCCCGATAATGTTTTCCAGCCGCGAGATGGCTTCCTTGTCGATGCGCTGGGCGAAGAAAGCCATATCGTCGGCGCGCTCTTCCAGTACCGCCTTGGATACGTATTTCAGCATCTCCTCGGAGAGGCTGGCGATATCCGCCAGGTCGGCGAAGGCGACTTCCGGTTCCACCATCCAGAATTCCGCCAGGTGACGGGTGGTGTTGGAATTTTCCGCGCGGAAGGTGGGGCCGAAGGTGTAGACCTTGGACAGCGCCAGGGCGTAGCTCTCCAGGTTGAGCTGGCCGGAAACGGTGAGGAAGCTCTCTTCGCCGAAGAAGTCCTGGGAGTAATCCACCTCGCCCTTGTCGGTCAGCGGCAGGTTGGTCTGGTCCAGGGTGCTCACCCGGAACATCTCGCCGGCGCCCTCGCAGTCGGAGGCGGTGATGATCGGGGTGTGTACGTAATTGAAGCCGCGCTCGTGGAGGAAGCGGTGGATCGCCTGGGCGATGCAGTTGCGCACCCGCGCCACGGCGCCGCTGACGTTGGTACGCGGGCGCAGGTGGGCGTGTTCGCGCAGGTGCTCCATGGTGTGGCGCTTGGGGGACATGGGGTAGGTGTCCGGGTCTTCCACCCAGCCGACCACGTGTACCGAGGTCGCCAGGATTTCGATAGATTGGCCCTTGCCTTCGGAGGGCTTGATGGTGCCCTCGATATCCACCGCGCAGCCGGTGGTCAGGCGCAACACCTCCGACTGGTAGTTGGCGATATGGGATTCGACCACCACCTGGATGGGATCGAAGCAGCTGCCGTCGTGCACGGCCAGAAAGGACAGGCCGGCCTTGGAGTCGCGGCGGGTTCTGATCCAGCCCTGCACCCGGGTGCTGCCGCCCTCGCGGTCGCTGGACTTCAATAGGGTATTTACAGACTCAACTTGCATGGATGTGCTCTTATCTACTATTCGATTGGGTGGGGGAGCGGGTCCCGCCTACTCAGTGAATTACGCGCGCATTATTGACGTTTTGGCGGAGGGAAATCCAGCCCCGGGGGAGGGGCGGTCAGAGGTGGTCCCGGGGGATTTGTCGGTGCCAGTTCTCGGCAAAGACCCGATTGTCGCCCTCCCAGGCGTCCAGTTCGGCGTGGATGTAGAAGTTGTTTGTATCCGCGGTGAGTAGGGTGCGGGTGGTGGTACGCACGGACCAGTTGCCGCGCCGGAAGATGCGTTCCGTGCGGGTTTCGCCTTTCAGTGACATAAAGTCGTCATCGCGATAGCTGTACCAGTTCCAGGTGCGGTTGGCGACTTCCATATCGATCTCCTCGATATACCTCAGGCCGTCGTCCTTGATCACTTCCAGTACCGATTCATCCAAGGCCAGGTCCCGGTGCACCAGCCAGTTGTGGTTGGGGGCTTCTATGAACTGGACATCCATCGGCCTGGCCCCCTCCGGCGGTTCAAAGCGGATCTCCTCATCCTCCGGGCGGGGGTCACGCTCCGGCAGTATCAGCCGGCTGCCGGCGGGGAAGACGCTGAGCCGCACCGGTTTGGGGGGCGGCCAGGCCAGGGCCCAGTAGGAGGTGGACAGGCTCAGGCGCAGCCGGTGGCCGGCGGGGAAGTTCTGGCCGATATAGTTCATTGAAACCCAGATTCGGTAACGCTTGCCCGGCGTCAGCGGTTCCGGCTCGGTGTGGCCGTTGCGGTGGGTCAGGTTGAACAGGCCATAGGTTACCCGGGTGGCTTTACCGTCCGGTGCCACGTCGGATAGCCGCGCGGCGACCATGGCTACCGGCTGGTTGCAGCTGAGCTCCAGTTGGACAGAGGGGGCCCCGAGAATCTCCACCTCTCTATCCAGCGGCGCGCTTTCGAGGACCAGGGCTCCGCCGTCTTCCTCACGCTGGTCGTGAGGCAGGTCCGGCGCGGAGGTATAGGAACACCACTTGCCGGCAAACAGCCCGACGCTCAGTGGTGACTGGATCTCCACCATTTCCTCCCGGGAGCGGGGCGATTCATTGCCCACCAGTATGCGGCCTGAGTCCAGTGGGTAGCTGACTTCGCGGATGTCCGGCGCCGGCCAGCGCCTTTCCCCCACCCAGCGGCCGGGCCGTTCGAGATATCGGGTGGTGGGGGGCACACTGTCCTGCATCCAGGCGCGCAGCATGGGCTCGTCCATGATCCCGGTGTCCATCCCTTTCAGCCAGTGGTCCCACCAGCGCAGGGTCTCCTGCAGGAAGCCGATCGCCGGACCCGGCACCCCCTGGTGTGGGTATTTGTGGCCCCAGGGGCCGATCAGTCCCTGGCGCGGTACTTTGAGATGTTCCAGCAGGCGGAAGATGGCGTTGGTATAGCCGTCGGTCCAGCCGCCCACCAGCATCACCGGGCAGCGGATGGCACCGTAGTGCTGGCTTACCGAGCCGTGCTCCCAGTAGCCATCCCGGTGTTGATGGCGCAGCCAGATATCCAGCCAAAGACCGCTGTGGCGCAGGCGCTGGAACCACATATCGCGCCAGTGCTCGCCCACCAGCGCCGGGTCCGGCGGGCAGGTGTTCACCGAGAACATGGTGGTGGCTTCGGACAGGTTGTCCGTCAGCAGGCAGCCGCCCATATAGTGCATGTTGTCCAGGTAGAGGTCGTCGGTGGAGCAGGCGGATACCACAGCCTTGAGCTGCGGCGGTGCCAGTGTGGCGACCTGCAGGGCGTTGAAGCCGCCCCAGGAGATACCCATCATCCCCACATTACCGTCGCACCAGGGCTGCTCCGCAAGCCAGCGGATTACCGCCACGCCGTCGTCCAGTTCCCGCTGCCGGTATTGGTCCTTGAGTACACCGCCGGACTCGCCGCTGCCGCGCAGGTCCACGCGTACACAGGCGTAGCCGTGCCCCGCCAGGTAGGGGTGCATGATGGAGTCCCGCAGCCGGGTCATATCCCGCTTGCGGTAGGGAATATATTCCAGGATCGCCGGCACCGGCCGCTGCATGGCTGTCTTCGGCAGCCAGATCCGCGCGGCCAGGCGGCAGCCGTCGGGCATGGGAATTTCCACATGTTCGCGCATTTCCACCGCGTGCGGGAATTCCTCCACCACTTTCATTTTCTAGTACCGGACATGATTGAACTGGAACGCCTCCGGCTCCCTGCCATCAGAGAATTCGAAGTGCAGCTTGCCGGCGAGCTGGCGATAGCTTTTGAGCAGCTCGCGTTGGTTCTTGGCTCCCAGAAAAATATTGGCGATTTCGTAGCTGTAGCTGTCCGGGTTGATTATTTCCGAGAGGTGCTGGCCCTGCTCGACGGTGATTTCTACCTTGCTGTCGGGCACTGCCGATTCGATTGCCTGAATTTCCTTCGCGCTGGGAACGCGCTTTACCCGTGCCTCGCCGTAGCGCCGCAGCATAAATTTCGCGGCGGAGCGGTACTTTCCGCGGCAGTTGCTGAGATCCGGTGTGCGGCCCAGTGCCAGGTCTACCGAAACCTGGTGGTTGGACACGCCGTGCACCTTGATAAACTGGTCACTGTGAGACTGGGAGATACGGGTGTTGATCTCCAGGACCTTGAATGTATTTTTCTGTTCGTCCCAGAAAAACTCGATTCCAAATGCCGAGTTGTCGAAGCCCAGGTGGCGCAGCAGTTTTTCACCGGCGGCACAGATTTTTTGCTGCGCTTGCCGGGGCCAGACTGAGGGATATTCGTAGCGGGTAAAGCTCTGGTTTTTGCTGTCTTTTACCGTGTCGACTATGCCGTGTACATGGTATTCCCCATCCAGCATCGAGCCTTCGATACCACATTGCTTGCCGGTGATGATTTCCTCGGCAATGCACCAGTTACCGTTGATCGGAGCTACTTCCGGCGGCACCGATATATGGGCGAGGGCCTGGTTGAAAGGATCGCCGAAGCGGTGAATTTCCTTGCGGATCATTTCAATTGCGCTGCGGAAGACCCGCTCGTTGTCGACGCGAAAACCCAGGTAGGAGGAGTGGGCCTTAATGGGCTTGAGCCAGAGCGGGTAGTTGATGGTCACCTGATCCAGGGGTTCCCGGGCGAACGGGTCGATGGCGCAGAAGCCCGGGGTCCAGTCCGGCAGTACCTTCCGCTGTTCCAGGCGGCTCCAATATTTGTGCTCGCATTTGAGTACCGCCTGCAGGGAAGCGGAGCGAAGCCCGAGTTTTTCGCTCAGGTGGGGCTGAAGAGCACTGGTGGGAAAATCCCAGTGGCCGAGGATGCCGGCAATGGGCTCGGGGAATTCGCGAAGCTGGCGCTCCGCTTTCTGTAGCAGCGCATCGTAGGGGTAATTTTCCGCGAGTACCACTTCTTCGAGTTCGAGCAGGGGGTGGAATCGATACGCCTCGGGGTGGTGGATACTTTCGAGGTAGGTCAGGCGTAACGGGTCCAGCCCGAGGACAAAGAAGTGCGTGGGCATACACTGCTCCAGCTGTGCGCGAGCCGCCTGCTGCGGTCAACAACAATGACTTATCAGCAGTTTAGCAGTGGAGAATGTCCACAGGGGGAGTGGGGGGATATTCTGAACTCGTCACCCCGATGCGGGCCGGGTCCGGCGATCGGAGCGCCGGAGCCGGCCGTGCCGGGTGACGGGAGAGCAGTCGCAGCTCTAAACGAGGCCGCGGCGGCGGAAGAGCGGTAGGGGCTGGTCTACGGCGGCCTGGTAGCTCTCGCTGAAGTCGTTCAGAGATTCCAGCAGGCCGGAGAGCGGCTGCTCGCCCTCATAGGCATAGGCGTTGAAACCGCAGCGGCGCAGATAGGTGAGCTGATCGCGCATAAAGCCACCTACGGCTCTCAATTCCCCCCGATAACCATAGCGTTGGCGCAGCAGGCGCGCGGTGGTGAAGCCGCGGCCATCGGCAAAGGCGGGGAAGTGCACCGCGATCAGCGGCAGCTCCCCGGCGTTCTCGCCGATCAGGTCCGCAGTTTCATCGCTGTTCAGCCAGACGCCGATCTCGGCTTTGCGCGGGGCCAGGGCGTCGCGCAGGGGCTGCCAGAGAGAGTAGGGCAGAATCACCTTGCCCGGAGCGAGGGATTCGGCTGTTATCCCGCTCTCCTCGTCGGTCTGCGGCAGCAGGCGCCACTCATTGGCCACTATCCGGTCGTCGAGAATCAGTTGCGCCGGGTTGGCGGGCTGGGGGCCTGAACTAGCTGGCTTTGGCATAGACTTTTTCCTTGAACGGTTGCAGGCCGATGCGGTTGTAAGTGTCGATAAAGGGTTCTTCCGGGCGGCGCTGTTCCAGGTAGATATCCAGGATCTTGCCGATTACCTCCGTCACCTCCGCGCGGGAGAAGCTGGGGCCGAGTACCTTGGCCAGGCTGGCGTTTTCGGAGGAGCTGCCGCCCAGTTGCACCTGGTAGAACTCCTCGCCCTTCTTGTCCACGCCGAGAATGCCGATATGGCCCACGTGATGGTGGCCGCAGGCGTTCATGCAGCCGGAGATATTCAGGTCCAGGTCGCCCAGGTCGTAGAGGTAGTCCAGGTCGTCGAACCTGCGCTGGATGGCCTCGGCCACGGGGATGGACTTGGCGTTGGCCAGGGAGCAGTAATCGCCGCCGGGGCAGCAGATCATATCGGTGAGGGTGCCGATATTGGGCGTGGCGAAACCCTGTTTGCGCGCCGCCTGCCAGAGCTCAAACAATCGATCCTGGGGGACGTCCGCCAGTACCACATTCTGTTCGTGGGTGACGCGCACCTCGCCGAAGCTGTATTCATCCGCCAGGTCGGCGATGGCCTCCAACTGGCGGTCGGTGACATCGCCGGGGGGCACCCCGGTGGGCTTGGTGGACAGGGTGATGGCGCGGTAGCCGGGCACCCGGTGCGGGAAGCTGTTGCGCTCCAGCCAGCGGGAGAAGGCCTTGTCACCCTCCGCCTGGGCCCGCAGGGCGGCGTCGCTGGCGGCGCCGTCGAAGGTTTTGTACTCCGGTGCGGTGAAAAAGGCCTTGGCCCAGGCCAGCGCGTCATCCGTGAGCTTGTCGGCGCCGTCCTTGATCTGCTCCCATTCCCGCTCCACGCGGCGGCCGAACTCCTCGGCGCCGAGGGCCTTCACCAGAATCTTGATGCGCGCCTTGTACTTGTTGTCGCGCCGGCCCAGTTGGTTGTAGACGCGCACTATGGCTTCCAGGTAGGAGAGGAGATCCTCCTCCGGCAGGAAGTCGCGAATCTGCTCGGCGATCACCGGTGTGCGGCCCTGGCCGCCGCCGACGAGGACCTGGAAGCCGATCTCGTCGCCGCGCCTGACGATCTGCACGCCGATATCGTGCACGCGGATCGCCGCGCGGTCGGCCTCGCTGCCGCTGACCGCGATCTTGAACTTGCGCGGCAGGAAGGCGAATTCCGGGTGGAAGGTGGACCACTGGCGGATCAGCTCGCAGTAGGGGCGCGGATCGGCGATTTCGTCCCGGGCGACGCCGGCAAAGGGGTCCGAGGTGGTGTTGCGGATGCAGTTGCCGCTGGTCTGTACCGCGTGCATCTCCACTTCCGCCAGTTCGGCGAGGATATCCGGGACATCCTCCAACTGCGGCCAGTTGAACTGCAGGTTCTGGCGGGTGGTGAAGTGGGCGTAGCCCTTGTCGAAGTCGCGGCTGATGCGCGCCAGCCGGCGCAACTGCGCGCTGTTCAGCAGGCCGTAGGGCACTGCGATACGCAGCATGGGAGCCAGCCGCTGGATGTAGAGGCCGTTCTGCAGGCGCAGGGGCAGAAACTGCTCCTCGCTCAGTTCACCGGCCAGGTAGCGTTCCGTCTGGCTGCGAAACTGTGCCACCCGCTCCTGGATAATGGTGTGGTCCCGCTCGTCGTATCGATACATAACAACTTGATTCCATTGCCTTTTAGCGCTTTATAGCCCGGACAGGAGCACACCCACAGGCATCTCCCGCGGCGCATAACATACCAGCGGGCTTATGCGAAAAATAACAATTTTTTTCGCTAGCTTAGTAACTAATAGTTATAAGTGCTTTCTATTGCCGGGATGGGCTCGCTTGCGCTGCCGGCGGGGATTTGCTCTACTTGAAGCGACCGCTCTGAAGCGGTCCGGCTACGGTCAAGAACAATAATTGGTATCGGAGTATTTCGATGAGTAAAGAAGTAGTTGTATCCAGTGAAAGCGATGATTTTGTCGATGCCATAGCGGCGGTGGCGCTGGTGGCTATCTTTGTCGCAACCTGCATTTTCTGGGTGGCTTCCCAGTAAACCCATCCCTTCCCTGTGCCCGGAGCTGAGCGGTGCCGGGCGGAGTTCTTCGATAACACCCCTAATGCCGAAAGTGTCCTTTCGGGTGGCACCTCTTTTGTAGGAACATGACCGGGCTCGATCGCCGCCAGGGAACGTCATGCTCGAACTTCGCCGTATCGGAAAGTCCTACCCCACACCACAAGGTCCCTTGCCGGTACTCCGGGGCGCCGATCTGCGCCTGGCCGCCGGCGAGAGCCTGGCTCTGATGGGCGAGTCGGGCAGTGGCAAGTCGACCCTGCTGCACCTGGCGGCGGGGCTCGATATTCCCGACGACGGCGAAGTGCGCCTCGATGACCAGCCGCTGTCGGCACTCGACGAGCCCGCGCGGGCTCGACTGCGCCGCGAGCGGCTCGGGCTGGTGTTCCAGCAGTACCACCTGGTGCCGAGCCTGACCGCAGCCGACAACCTGCGCCTGCAGGCTCGGCTGGCCGGGCGTGAGGATGCCGCCTGGAGCCGGGAGCTGATCGAGCGCCTGGGCCTTGCCGGAATGGCCGGGCGCTATCCGGAACAGCTCTCCGGCGGCCAGCAGCAGCGCTTGGCGATCGGCCGGGCCCTGGCGGCGCGCCCGGCGTTACTGCTCGCCGACGAACCCACCGGCAACCTCGACGAAAACAGCGCCGACGAGGTGCTGGCGCTGTTGCTGGAACTGGTCAGGGACAGAGGCTGCGCACTGCTGATGGTCACCCACAGCCCACGAGTGGCGGAACCCCTCGATCGCTGTCTGCGGCTCAGACACGGCCGGATCGAGGAGGCCTCGCCGTGAATGCCGCATCACCGCGAACCGCCTTTCTCACCCTGTTCTCGCACTATCGCCGCCATCCCGGCCAACTCGCCATGTTGCTGCTGGGGCTGTGGGTGGCCAGCGCGTTGTGGAGCGGCGTGCAGGCGATCAATGCCTCGGCCCGCGACAGCTACGCGCGAGCCGAAGCCCTGTTCAGCACCGGGCAGGACCGGCTCGAACGCCGCGATGGCCGCCCGCTCACCCCGGATGACTACCTGTCGCTGCGCCTGACTGGTGCCCCGGTGTCGCCACTGGTGGAGGGGGAACTCGAGCTCGCCGGGGGCAAACGCCTGCAGGTATTGGGCATCGATCCACTGACCCTGCCGGAAAGCAGTAGCTTCCGGAGCGCCGGTGGTATAGGGACACTGAAAGACTTCCTGCAGCCTCCCTACCGCACCCGCCTGGCCCCCGATACGCTGGCAGCGCTGACGGCGGAAGACGATGCGCTCCCGCCCCTGGCCGATGGTCGCGCGCTGCCGCCGCTGGAGCTGGCACCGGAGCTGCCGCCCGGCGTGGCGGTAATGGACATCGCCGCCGCCCTCGAACTGCTCGCACGCGACGGCCCGAGCCATCTGCTGGTGGCGTCGGATGCTCGTGTCGAACTGCCCGACTCGCTGGTGCGCAGCGCCGCTGCAAACCTGGTGCCGCCGGGCCAGTTGACCGACAGTTTCCACCTCAACCTGACCGCCATGGGTCTGCTGGCCCTGGTGGTGGGGCTGTTGATCGTGCACGCCGCGCTCAGCTTGACGCTCGAGCAACGCCTGGGGCTGATGCGCACCCTACGCGCCCTTGGGGTATCGGGCCGGGCGCTGGTCGGCCTGTTGCTGGGCGAATTGTTGCTGCTCGGGCTATTGGGCGCCGCGCTGGGTATTCTCAGTGGCGTGTGGCTGGCCCAGTGGCTGCTACCCGATGTCGCCGCCAGCCTGCAGGCTCTTTATGGCGAGCGCGTGGGCGGTGAACTGGCCCTTCCGTGGTACTACTGGCTGGGGGGACTGGCGGTGACCTTGGGCGGGCTCCTGACCGCCGGGCTCGGCACGCTGTGGCGGGCGGCCCAACTCAATGTGCTGGGCCTGGGTCACGCCCAGGCCTGGCGCGCCCGGTTCCTGCGCCAGCTGCGGGGCATGGCGCTCGCCGGCGGCCTGCTGTGGCTGGTCGCCCTGGGCCTGCTGGTATGGCTCGACCGCCAGCCGCCGGCTGAGGGGCTGACCCCGGGCTTCGTAATGGTCGCGGCGGGGCTGCTCGGCAGCGCACTGTGGCTGCCACCGCTGCTGGCCATGCTGTTGGTCGGCGCCGGCCGCCCGCTTCGCCGGCATCCGCTGGCCCAATGGGCGCTGGCCGACCTGCAATTGCAACTGCCACGGCTGTCGGTGGCAATGATGGCGCTGCTGCTGGCCCTGTCGGCCAACCTGGGTGTGGGCAGCATGGTCGGCGGCTTTCGCCTGACGTTTCTCGAATGGCTCGACCAGCGCCTGGTCGCCGATCTCTACCTGCGTCCGCCCCCCGCGCAGTACGAGGCCGCCATTGATTGGCTCGAATCCCGCGACGAGATCGAGACCCTGCTGCCCCGCGCAAGTACCGAGGCCACCCTGCTTGCCACCAAGGGTTCTCAGTATCAGTCCCAGCCGGTGAGCGTGTACGGCGTCACGCCCCATCCCGTGTTGACCGAAAGCTGGCCCCTGTTGGCGAGCCAGGAGGAGGATGCCGCGTCGGCATGGCGGGCCTTCGCCCGGGGCGCGGCGATGATCAACGAGCAGCTCGCCCTGGCCACCGGTCTGGCACCGGGACAACGGTTGCGCCTGTCGAGCCCCACCGGGCCGCTGGAACTGCCGATCGCCGCGGTCTATCCCGACTACGGCAACCCGCGCGGGGAGGTGATGCTGACCGCGGCCGCCCTCAGCGAACGCTTTCAGACCTCGCCCGACTCGATCGCTATCCTGCTCGCACGGGAGTCGCCGGAGGCGGCCGAAACACTGCGCCGCGATCTGAGCCGGGCTGCCCTGGGTATCGGTGGTGGCAGCCTGATCGACCAGCGCGAGATCCGGCGCCGCTCGACCGACATCTTCGAGCGTACCTTCGCCATCACCCGGGCCCTGAACACCCTGACACTCGGGGTCGCGGGGCTGGCTCTGCTGTCGAGCCTGCTGGCCCAGACCGGACAGCGCCGCGGCCAGCTCGCGCCCCTGTGGGCACTGGGAGTCTCGCGCGGGCCGCTGGCTGGTACGGGCGTCGCCCAACTCGGCGGCGCGGCCCTGGTCACCGCGCTGCTCGCCGTACCGGTAGGGCTGGCACTGTCCTGGTGCCTGGTTGCAGTGATCAACGTCGCGGCCTTCGGCTGGCGACTGCCGCTGCACATCTTCCCCGCACAGATCGCCGCCACCCTGGCATTGGCGTTGGGCGTGGCCCTTCTCGCCGCCGTGCTGCCGGCCTGGCGGCTGTGGCGCACATCGCCGCGCACTCTGCTGACGGAGTTCGAAGCCTTATGAGCCCGGCCGGACCCGCAAAACGTTTTCTCCCCTGGCTGGCGCTGGTGACGCTGCTGCTCGCGCTGCTGACCCTGCAACAGCGGGACACCGAACCGCCACCGCAAAGCTTTGCCGGGTTGGGGGAGGAGGCGGAAGGCTACGCCCAGGCACGCCCGGGAGCTACCTTGCGCTTCCCCAAAGATCACGGTGCCCATCCCGATTACCGCATCGAATGGTGGTACCTGACCGCCAATCTGGAAGACGCCGACGGCACGCCACTGGGTATCCAGTGGACACTGTTCCGCCAGGCGCTGTCCCCTCCCGATGATGGCGACGGGCGCAGCGACTCGCCCTGGGCCAGCCGCCAGCTATGGATGGCCCACGCCGCGCTGTCGACACCGGATGCGCATTTCGTCTCCGAGCGCTTCGCCCGCGGCATGACGCTGCCCGACCGGCGTGGGCAGGCCGGTGTTGAGCTCGAACCATTTGCCGCCTGGCTGGATCACTGGCGAATGGAAAGCCGCTCGACCGCCTCCGCCGGCGACACCCTGGATCTGCTGTGGATTACGGCGCAAGGCAGCGATGAAGGGCATGACTTCGGCTACCGGCTCGCGCTGAATGCCGAAGGTCCGCTGGTATTGCACGGCGAGGCAGGCTTCAGCCAGAAGTCCGCCGATGGTCAGGGCTCCTACTACTACAGCCAACCGTTTTACCGGGTCGAAGGGCAGGTGGAGATCGACGGCGAGACACGCGAAGTCAGCGGCCGGGCCTGGCTGGATCGCGAGTGGAGCAGTCAGCTGCTGGGTGCGGGGCAGCGGGGGTGGGACTGGTTCTCCCTGCACCTGGAAAGCGGTGCCAAGCTGATGGCTTTTCGCCTGCGTGGCGGTGGTGAGGAAGGCGGTGACTATGTCTCGGGAAGCTGGATCGATGCGGACGGACGACAGACCCCGCTTGCCGGCGACGACCTGCAATTAAAGCCTATGACATACAGCCCGGTGGCCGGGCGCCAGGTGCCCACCCGGTGGCGGTTGCGTCTTGCGTCCCGGGATCTGGACGTGACTGTAAGTGCACGCCATACGGATCGCTGGATGGATACGGCTTTCCCCTATTGGGAAGGCGACGTGGTGGTGGAGGGCAGCCACACGGGGGTCGGTTACCTGGAAATGACCGGCTATTGAGGCGGGCTTACATCCACAACCGACAACGCCGCCTTCGCACGGGAAGGCGGCGTTGTTGTGAACGGAAAGACTGATCGCGCCCATGGGCGGATGGCCGCCCCGCCGCTCCTACAAGGGCCCGTTTAAACTTTTTCGCGATGCTTCGCACGACAGTGCCTGTAGGAGCGGCGACCGCCAGGGATGGCGGAAATGCAGATTTTGCAGGAGCAAAAATCTGTCCATGGCCGCGATCGAGGTATGATTCTGGTAAGGAGGTCAGCCCATATTACCGAGCACGGTTTTCACCACCAGCACCAAGGCCAATACAAAGAGGGCAGTGAAAATAATACCCGCGGCAATATAGGTCTTGATACTGCCCCCCTTGAAATCCCGCTCCCGATTTTTACTGCTCTGCACGCCGAAGGCGGCGGCCAGGGTGCTGAGTACCACCTGGCCGAATGATGGGCGCTTTTCTTCCTGGCTGTCCTTTTTCTTATCCTTTTTCTTTTCCATTTCCACCACCTGCTACGTAGGGTGCGCCGTGCGCACCATTGACCGAGAGGTGCGCACGGCGCACCCTACTGAGAGTCCCGAGTCCCGAGATTTCAATCTTCGAGATTTGGCCGCAGCCAGCGCTCCAGCTCATTTTCCGGCATACCCTTGCGCTCGGCGAGGCTCTTGAGCTGGTCGCGGCCTATCTTGCCCACGTTGAAGTACTTGGCCTGCGGGTGGGCGAAGTACCAGCCGCTCACCGAGGCGGCGGGGAGCATGGCGAAGTGTTCGGTGAGGCGGACCCCGGCATTTTCCTCGGCATCCAGCAGGCGGAACAGGGTGGCCTTTTCCGAGTGGTCCGGGCAGGCGGGATAGCCGGGAGCGGGGCGGATGCCGGTGTACGCCTCTTTGATCAGCTCCTCGTTGCTCAGATGCTCGTCCGGCGCGTAGCCCCAGTATTCCCTGCGCACCTGTTTGTGCAGGTACTCGGCGAGGGATTCTGCCAGCCGGTCCGCCAGCGCCTTGACCATAATCGCACTGTAGTCGTCGTGGGCCGCTTCGTACTTTGCAGCCAATTCGTCGGCGCCGATGCCGGTGGTGACCGCGAAGCCGCCGACATAGTCCGCCACGCCAGAGCCGTCAGCCCTAAAAGAGTCTTCCGGGGCGACAAAATCGGCCAGCGAGCGGCACAGGCCGTCGCCGCCGCGCTTCTGCACCTGCTGGCGCATCTGGTGCAGGCGGGCCAGTTCTTCGGTGCGGCTTTCATCCTTGTAGACGATGATGTCGTCGCCGTCGCTGTTGGCCGGCCAGAGGCCGAACACCGCGCGGGCGCGCAGCAGTTTCTTGTCGATAATTTCCTGCAGCATCGACTGGGCGCTCTTGAAAAGGTCCGTGGCCGCTTCGCCCACCACTTCGTCGTTGAGGATCGCCGGGTATTTACCGGCCAGGTCCCAGGAGATAAAAAAGGGCGTCCAGTCGATGGTATCGACCAGTTTTTCCAGCGGGAAGTCGTCGATTACCGTCACGCCGGGTTTTTGCGGTACCGCCGGAGTGTAGCTCTGCCAATCGAACTGCGGCGCTGCCTGCAGGGCCTCTTCATAGCTCAAGCGCTTGTCGTTGCGCTTGCGATTGGCGGTGCGGTGTCGGACCTTTTCGTATTCTTCCTGGATATTCTTAACGAAAGCGGGGCGCAGTTCGTCGGAGATCAGGCTGCTGGCCACGCCCACCGCGCGGGAGGCATCGGCCACATACACCGTCTGGTTGCGCTTGAACTGGGGATCGATTTTTACCGCGGTGTGCGCCTTGGAGGTGGTGGCGCCGCCGATCAGCAGCGGAATGTCGAAACCCTGGCGCTCCATCTCCGCCGCCACATGCACCATCTCGTCCAGCGACGGCGTGATCAGGCCGGACAGGCCGATGATATCGCACCGCTTTTCCTTTGCGGTCTGCAAAATGGTTTCGCAGGGCACCATTACGCCCAGGTCGATTACTTCGTAGTTGTTACAGGCCAGCACCACGCCGACGATATTCTTGCCGATATCGTGCACGTCGCCCTTGACCGTGGCCATCAGGATGCGGCCGTTGGGTTTGCTGTCCGCGGTCTTCTCCGCCTCGATATAGGGCTGCAGGTAGGCCACCGCCTGTTTCATTACCCGCGCGGATTTCACCACCTGGGGCAGGAACATCTTGCCCTCGCCGAACAGGTCGCCCACTACGTTCATGCCGTCCATCAGCGGACCTTCGATCACATCCAGCGGGCGGGTAGCGGCGGCGCGGGCGGCCTCGGTATCTTCCACGATATAGTTGTTGATACCCTTGACCAGCGCATGTTCCAGGCGCTTGTTCACCGGCAGTTCGCGCCAGCTCAGATCTTCTTTGCGCGTCTGTGCCGCGCCGTCGCCGCGATACTTTTCCGCGATATCCAGCAGCGCCTCTGTGGCTTCCGGGCTGCGGTTGAGGATCACATCCTCGACTTTTTCCCGCAGTTCTTGCGGCAGGTCGTCGTACACCGCCAACTGGCCGGCGTTGACGATACCCATATTCAAACCGGCCTTGATGGCGTGGAACAGGAATACCGAGTGGATCGCCTCGCGCACCGGGTTGTTGCCGCGGAAGGAAAAGGACACATTGGACACGCCGCCGGAAACGCTTGCTCCGGGCAGGTTCTCGCGGATCCACCGGGTGGCTTCGATAAAGTCCACCGCGTAGTTGTTGTGCTCCTCGATACCGGTGGCCACGGCGAAGATATTCGGGTCGAACACAATATCCGTGGGCGCGAAGCCGACCTTGTCGACGAGAATGTCGTAGCTGCGTTTGCAGATTTCCGTCTTGCGCTCGAAGGTATCCGCCTGGCCGCTTTCGTCGAAGGCCATGACCACCACCGCGGCGCCGTAGCGCAGGCACTGGCGGGCTTTCTTTACAAAATCCTCTTCGCCTTCCTTGAGGCTGATGGAGTTGACGATGGGCTTGCCCTGGATGCACTGCAGCCCCGCCTCGATCACCTCCCATTTGGAGGAGTCCACCATAAAGGGCGCTTTGGCGATATCCGGCTCGGTGGCCGCAAGATTGAGGAAGCGGCGCATGGCGGCGACGGAGTCGAGCATCGCCTCGTCCATATTGAAGTCGATCACCTGCGCGCCGTCCTCCACCTGGGCGGCGGCCACCTGCAGCGCGGTGTCGTAGTCCTCATCCAGGATCAGGCGTTTGAAGCGGGCGGAGCCGGTGACGTTGCAGCGCTCGCCCACGTTCACGAACAGGGCGTTCTCGTCGGCGACGAAGGGCTCCAGGCCGGACAGGCGCAGGGCCGGTTTGATCTTCGGCAGCGCCCGCGGCGGAATATCGGCCACCGCGTCGGCAATTGCGCGGATATGCTCTGGAGTGGTACCGCAGCAGCCGCCGAGAATGTTCAGAAAGCCGCTGCGCGCGAATTCGGCGACGATACCGGCGGTTTCCTCCGGGGTCTCGTCGTACTCGCCGAATTCGTTCGGCAGGCCCGCGTTCGGGTGCGCGGAAACGTTCTCGGCGCAGACGCCGGACAGCGCTTCCACATAGGGGCGCAGCTCGGTGGCGCCCAGGGCACAGTTGAGGCCGACGCTGAGCGGCTTCGCGTGCGCGATGGAGTAGTAGAAGGCCTCAGTGGTCTGCCCGGACAGGGTGCGCCCGGAGGCGTCGGTGATGGTGCCGGAGATCATGATCGGCAGCTCAAAACCCAACTCCTCGAACAGCTGATGCAGGGCGTAGATGGCCGCTTTGGCATTCAGGGTATCGAAAATAGTCTCGATCAGGATGATGTCCGAGCCGCCTTCGATCAGGTTGCGTGCCGCCTCGACATAGTTGGTCACCAGCTCGTCGAAGGTGACATTGCGCGCACCCGGGTCGTTGACGTCCGGGGAGATGCTGGCGGTGCGCGAAGTGGGACCTATCACCCCGGCCACCCAGCGGGGCTTGTCCGGCGTGGACACCGCGTCGGCGGCCCGCCGCGCCACCTCCGCGGCAACACGGTTCAGTTCCGGGACCAGATCCTCCAAGTCGTAGTCCGACTGGGACAGCCGGGTGGCGTTGAAGGTGTTGGTCTCGATAATATCGGCACCGGCCTCGAGATAGTCCCGGTGCAGCTTTTCGATCAGCTCCGGCTGGGTCAGGGCCAGCAGGTCATTGTTGCCCTTGAGGTCGCTGTGGTGGTCGGCGAAGCGGCTGCCGCGGTAGTCCTCTTCCGCCAGCTTCTCCCGCTGAATCATGGTGCCCATGGCGCCATCCAGGATCAGGATGCGCTCTGCCAGCGCGGCGTGAAGCTGGTCGAGGCGGTGGCGGCGGCGGGACTGCTGGGGCATTTAAACTTCCTTCGCGGGGCTACAGGGGCGGCAATCTTATCATAATCGGGACCCGGGACCCGGGAGCGCGGGAGTGCTCGCCGCCGGCTCCGCAAACGGGCCGCAGGCCCGCCTTTGCGGGCGCAACTGGGGCGGGACGGTCAGGCTGCGCGACCTCGGCGCAGCCGAAACAAATCGTAATTTGCCTGCATGGCCAGCCAGTGTTCAGCGCTTCCGGCTCCAATGGACTCCAGAGCCAGGGCCATTTCCGGGGTGATTGAAGCGGTGCCGGCAATTACCCGGTTCAGGGTACTGCGATGGCAGTTCAGTTTGTTGGCAACGGACTGGACACTGTCGATCCTGTTGCCGTCTTCATCCCTGATCAGTGCTATCGCCAGCAATTCGCCCGGATGGCAGGGGTTGTGCATCGGCATAAATCGGCCTCTCTAGTGATAATCGTCGTAATCCAGCAGGTATACATGGCCGTTTTCAAATTTGAAAAACAACCGCCAGTTTCCGCTAACCTTAATCGCCCATTGGCCAGCTTTATCGCCTTTAAGCGGGTGCAGGTCCCAATTCTTCAGGGTGATATCGTCCAGCGATACGATAGCATCCAGTTTGGTCAGCCTGAGACGCAACCGTTGTGCATGGTCGGAGCGGATTCCGCCGGTGTTTCCGGTTTCGTAGAATTTGCGCAGGCCTTTGTGTTTGATGCTTTTGATCATGCGTTCCCTCGGCGATACCGAAAAGTGTATCGTTGCGCGCGACACGCGTCAATTTGGAGCGGCGATCTGATATGAACCAACCAGACGGAAGCAGCCAGTGGGACTTCTGGGTCGACCGCGGCGGCACCTTCACCGATATCGTCGCGCGACGCCAGGACGGCCGGCTGGTCAGCCATAAGCTGCTCTCCGAGAACCCGGAGCAGTACGAGGACGCGGCCCTGGCCGGCATCCGCGCTTTGCTGAAAGTGGAGCCGGAGGCGCCGATCCCGGCGGAGCGGATACGCTCGGTGAAGATGGGCACCACCGTGGCCACCAACGCGCTGCTGGAGCGCAAGGGGGACCCCCTGGTTCTGGTGACCACCCGCGGTTTCCGCGACGCCCTGCGTATCGGCTACCAGGCCCGCCCCCGGCTGTTCGACCTGCATATCCGGCTGCCGGAGATGCTCTACACCGAAGTCCTGGAAGTGGACGAGCGGGTCACCGCCAGTGGCGAGGTCTTGCAGGCACCGGATGAGGAAAGGGTGCGTCGCGACCTGCAGGCGGCCTTCGACCGGGGCATCCGCGGCCTCGCCATCCTGCTGATGCACAGCTACCGCTATCCGGACCACGAGCGGCGCATCGCCGCCATCGCCCGCGAAATCGGCTTTATCCAGGTTTCCGTCAGCAGCGAGGTCAGCCCGCTGATCAAGCTGGTGGGCCGCGGTGATACCACCGTGGTGGACGCCTATCTGTCGCCGGTGCTGCGCCGCTATGTGGACCGGGTCGATCGGGCCCTGGGGGATACGCGCCTGCTGTTTATGCAGTCCAACGGTGGCCTTGCCGATGCGCATTTCTTCCAAGGCAAGGACGCGATTCTCTCCGGCCCCGCCGGAGGGGTAGTGGGCGCGGCGAATACCGCGGAGCAGGCGGGTTTTTCGCAGGTAATCGGCTTCGATATGGGGGGTACCTCCACCGATGTGTGCCACTACCGCGGCGACTACGAGCGCACCCTGGAATCCGAAGTGGCCGGGGTGCGCATGCGCGCGCCCATGATGCTGATCCACACGGTGGCCGCCGGCGGCGGCTCGATTCTGCACTTCGACGGCGCCCGCTACCGGGTGGGCCCGGATTCCGCCGGCGCAGATCCCGGCCCCGCCTGCTACCGCCGCGGCGGACCGCTGACGGTGACCGACTGCAATGTGATGCTGGGCAAGCTGCAGCCGGAATTCTTTCCCCATGTGTTCGGTCCCGGCGCCGATCAGCCCATCGACGGCGCGATCGTGCGCGAGAAATTCACCGCACTGGCGGAGGAAATCCGGCGCGCCACTGGCGATACGCGCACACCGGAGCAGGTGGCGGAAGGTTTTCTCGCCATCGCGGTGGAGAATATGGCCAGCGCGATCAAGCAGATCTCCGTGCAGCGCGGCTACGACGTCTCCGGTTATCTGCTCAACTGCTTCGGCGGCGCCGGCGGCCAGCACGCCTGCCTGGTGGCGGACGCACTTGGCATTGAGCAGGTGCTGCTGCACCCGCTGGCCGGGGTGCTCTCTGCCTACGGTATCGGCCTCGCCGATCTGCGCCTGACCCGGGAGCGCAGCCTGGAGCGGGAATATTCCCCTGAGTCGGAAGCGGAGCTGAACCGGCTTTTGCAAAAACTCGCGGACGAGGGCAGGGCGGAGATGCTGGCCCAGCAGGTGCCGGAAGAGCAGATCCACTGCCTGTACAAACTGCACCTGAAATACGCCGGCACCGACACCGCGCTGGAAGTGGCCATGGGCGGGCGCGAGCAGGTGATTACCGAATTCGAGGCAGCCTACCGCCAGCGTTTCGGTTTTCTCGCCGAGGGCAAGCCGCTGATCGTGGAGGCGGTGCAAGTGGAAGTGGTCGGCAGTTCCGGCAATCCGAACGAGAAGCCGGAAAGCGGAGGCGGAACACCGCGCCGCGGAGTGCCGCCCAGCGCCGAGGCCCGGGTGACCATGGGGGGAGAGAGCCGCACCGCGCCGATCTACCGCCGGGAGGAGCTGCGCGAGGGCGAGGCGGTGTCCGGCCCGGCGATTATCAGCGAGGCCAACAGCACCATCGTCGTTGAGCCCGGCTGGCGCGCCAGTGTAAAAGCCACAGGATTGCTGTTGGAGCGGGTCGAGGAACTGCCCCGGCAGCGGGCTATCGGCACCGATGTCGATCCGGTAATGCTGGAGATTTTCAACAACCTGTTTATGTCCATCGCCGAACAGATGGGCACAGTGCTGGAAAAGACCGCCTCCTCGGTGAATATCAAGGAGCGCAGGGACTTCTCCTGCGCGCTCTTCGACCGCGACGGTGAGCTGATCGCCAACGCCCCCCATATGCCGGTGCACCTGGGCTCCATGAGCGAGAGTATCAAGACGGTGATCCGCGAGCGCGCGGACACCATGCGCGCCGGCGACGCCTACGTGCTGAACGCGCCCTACAACGGCGGCACCCACCTGCCGGATATCACCGTGATCAAACCGGTTTTTCAAGGGGAGGGCGAGGGAGATGAACTACTGTTCTACGTCGCCACCCGCGGCCACCACGCGGACGTGGGCGGCATCACCCCCGGCTCCATGCCGCCGTTCAGCCGCAATGTCGAGGAAGAGGGCATACTGCTGGACAATCTGAAACTGGTGGACGGCGGCAGATTCTGCGAAGACAGCATTCGCAAAAAACTGGCCGGCGGCAAATGGCCCGCGCGCAATATCGACCAGAATATCGCCGACCTGCATGCGCAACTGGCCGCCTGCGAAAAGGGCGTGCACGAACTGGCGCGCATGGTGGAGCATTTCAGCCTGCCGGTGGTGCAGGCCTATATGAAACACGTGCAGGACAACGCCGAGGAATCCGTGCGCCGGGCCCTGGATGCGCTGCACGACGGCGACTTCCGCTACGAGATGGACGATGGCAGCGAGGTCCGGGTGGCGGTCACCGTCGACAAGTCCGCGCGCCGCGCGCGCATCGATTTTACCGGCACCAGCCCCCAGCACCCCGGCAACTACAACGCGCCGGCGGCGGTGACCAAGGCGGCGGTGCTCTACGTGTTCCGCTGCCTGGTGCGGGACGATATCCCGCTCAACGGCGGCTGCCTTAAGCCGCTGGATATCGTCGTCCCCGAGGGCTGTATGCTGAATCCGCAGTACCCGGCGGCGGTGGTCGCGGGCAATGTGGAGACTTCCCAGTACGTGGTGGACGCGCTCTTCGGCGCGCTGGGGACCATCGCCGCGGCCCAGGGCACCATGAACAATTTCACCTTCGGCAACGAGCGCTACCAGTACTACGAAACCCTCTGCGGCGGCTCCGGCGCGGGGCCGGATTTCGATGGTACCGATGCAGTACACACCCATATGACCAACTCCCGACTCACCGACCCGGAGGTACTGGAATGGCGTTTCCCGGTATTGCTTGAGGAATTCAGTATCCGCCGCGGCTCCGGTGGTACCGGGCGCCACCGGGGCGGCGACGGCGCCCGCAGGCGCCTTCGCTTCCTGGAGCCCATGTCCGCCTCCATTCTCGCCTCCCATCGCCGCCTTCCGCCGTTTGGGCTGGACGGCGGTGAAGCCGCGGCGCTGGGGCGCAACCGGGTGGAAAGGGCGGATGGTTCCAAAGAAGAACTGGGCGGTTGTGCCGAGGTGCAGATGGAGGCGGGGGATGTCTTTGCCATCGAAACTCCCGGCGGGGGCGGCTATGGCGAATTTTGATGATAACGAAGCCGAGTAGGGGAGAACCCTGTCTCCCCTTAAATATGAACCTCAGTTGCCAATAAAGATTGCATTTCAGGGTCAACTCTTTCTGTTTTCCTGTTGAGGTTTATTTGCATATTTATTGAAGCCAGATCTAACATTGTTGGTTCAACTTCTCTGATTTTTTCAGATACGCACCACTGGAGAACAAAAAAAAGATGCCATAAAGGACGCTTGCCAGAATGTAGAGGAAGCGGAAATGTAGATTTAGTTACCAGCTTTCTTACATTTTGGCGGGAACATCTAACAAATGGCGCTATATCAGAAACTCCTACAATATCGGGAGTAGCTTCGATAAATACTGCATCAGGGATTGCATTCCTCACATCACGCATTGCAGAAAGTACTGCATCAACTGCATTTTCTGCTTCTCTATCAAATTGAAGCGATATACGACCGGGATGCCCTAGTCCAATAATCGCGTCATCGCATCCAGCTTCAATTAGTTGGCCAATATACTGTTCCGGGTCTATATCAGCATCAGGAAGTTTATAGTTAAGTGTAAATTCAAACTCTTTCATAAACTTACTCCGCAGACTCATCTGATTCGCCACCGGTACATTTATCAACAGCCTTGATAATCTGCCTCGCATGTTTTCCTGGGTTTCTCGGAGTGCTATATATGCCTGTAATGCAAAAAGCGCCACATCGGCACTCTTTGTCATTATGAGGACAATATATCTTTCCCCACACATGGGAGCCGCCAACCTCAACTCTCCAGCCGCTTTCTTCCGCGTGCTGCAGGGCTCCTTCGATCTCCTTATGAGGGTGTCTATTTCGAGGCATAAGTCCGGCTGCTTCCTTTTTCCTTCAAGTGTAGGAGGAGTTAAGCAAGGTTGTCAATTGACAACTTTTGGTGAGGGCTGCTACCAGATCATTATTGTGACCGAACAGTTCTCTTAGGAATAGACTTGTAATCAAGCGCTCTAGACGACCGGTCTAATTGTGGTTAGACTGCGCGCCATGAAGTCCAGTTACGACGATACACGCCAGCATCTCCTCGATACCGGCCACCGGGTGATGTCCAGCAAGGGCTTCTCCTGTGTCGGCCTGAGCGAGCTGCTGAACACTGCGGGCGTACCCAAGGGTTCCTTCTACCACTACTTCAAGTCCAAGGAGCAGTACGGTCAGGCGCTGCTGGAGGACTACTTCAGTAAATACCTGAAGGATATGGACCTGCTTTTTTCCCTGGAGAGTCGCAGCACCGCCGAAAGCCTGATGCGCTACTGGCGGGAGTGGCTGAAAATCTACAGCGACCCCCGCGACGAGCAGAAGTGTCTGGTGGTAAAGCTGAGCGCCGAAGTGGCCGACTTGTCGGAGCCTATGCGCCTTACCCTGCGGGACGGCACGGACCGGATTATCGCGCGCCTGGCGGAATGCATAGACGCGGGCCGGGAGGACGGTTCGCTGCCGCAGAGCCTGAATGCCCGAAAGAGCGCCGTCACCCTTTACCAGATGTGGCTGGGCGCCAGCCTGCTGGCCAAACTGCATCGCACCGACGAGTCCATGGTCCAGGCGATGGAGGTGACGCGCACTCTACTGGGCCAGGAATAGTCCCGAATTTTTCGACCCGCCTCGAGGCGGGTATTTTTGAAGCACGAATTAGACGACCGGTCTAATTGATATTGGGTCAAGAGCAGTCCCCAATAAATAAACGTTCCACCAATCGAAGGAGTCGATCCATGTCGCAATCCACCGACAAGAACCGCCGCATCGTGCTGGCTTCGCGCCCCGAAGGCGCACCCGCCGCAGAGAATTTCCGCCTGGAAGAGGAGCCGCGGCCGCAGCCCGGGGAGGGGCAACTGCTGCTGCGCAGTGTCTATCTATCTCTGGACCCCTATATGCGCGGGCGCATGAGCGATGCCCCCTCCTATGCCGAGCCGGTGGAGATCGGGGAGACCATGGTGGGCGGCACGGTGAGCAAAGTCGTGGAGTCCCGCCATCCGGATTACGAGGTCGGCGATTGGGTGCTGGCCTACAGCGGCTGGCAGGACTACGAGCTGTCCGACGGCTCCGGGCTCACCAATCTCGGAGCGGATCTGCAACATCCTTCCTACACTCTGGGAGTACTGGGCATGCCGGGCTTTACCGCCTACAAGGGCCTGCTGGATATCGGCGAACCCGAGCCCGGTGAGACCCTGGTGGTCGCCGCCGCGACCGGCCCCGTTGGCGCCACCGTCGGCCAGATCGGCAGGATTGTGGGCTGTCGCGTGGTGGGTATCGCCGGTGGCGCGGAGAAATGCCGTTATGCGATGGATGAGTTGGGTTTCGACGCCTGTATCGATCATCGCGCGGAAGATTTTGTCGGGCAACTGGCCGCGGCTTGCCCCGACGGTATCGACGTGTATTTCGAGAATGTCGGCGGCAGGGTTTGGGATGCGGTGCTGCCGCTGCTCAACAACTTTGCACGGGTTCCCGTCTGTGGTCTGGTCTCCCAGTACAACGCCACTTCGCTGCCAGAGGGGCCGGACCGCTCGGGGCTGCTGATGGGCCAGGCCCTGGTAAAACGTCTGAAAATCCAAGGCTTCATCATGCTGGACCACTACGGTCCCCGTCTCGACGATTTTCAGCGGGATATGTCGGAATGGCTCGCCGCCGGCAGGATCAAGTATCGGGAAGAAATTGTCGACGGACTCGAGAAGGCACCGCAGGCTTTTATGGGCATGCTGGAGGGCGGCAATTTCGGCAAGCTCGTGGTGCGCGTCGGCACCGACAGCTGATTTTTCAAATACAGGGAAAGGCTGACGATGAAAATTTTGATGGTACTCACCTCCCACGACCAACTCGGTGATACCGGCAGGAAAACCGGTTTCTGGCTGGAGGAGCTGGCGGCACCTTATTACGTCTTCAAGGATGCGGGCGCGGAGATAACCCTGGCTTCGCCGAAGGGCGGTCAGCCTCCCCTGGACCCGAAAAGCGAGGCCCCGGATTCACAAACCGAGTCCACCGAGCGCTTCCACAAGGATTCGGAGGCACAGGGCGCACTGGCCAATACAACACCACTCGACGACATCGGGCAGGAGGACTACGACGGTGTCTTCTATCCGGGCGGTCACGGACCCCTTTGGGACCTGGCGGAAGACAAGAACTCCATCGCCCTGATCGAGTCCTTCTACGCCGCCGGCAAACCGGTTGCCGCGGTCTGCCATGGGCCGGGAGTGTTCCGCCATGCCAAGAGGGCTGACGGTGAACCCCTGGTCAGCGGCAAGCGCGTCACCGGATTCGCCAATTCGGAAGAAGATGCAGTGGAGTTGACCGAGGTGGTGCCCTTTCTGGTTGAGGACATGCTGCGGGCCAACGGCGGCCTCTACACCAAGGCGGAAGACTGGCAGAGCCATGTGGTCACTGACGGACAGCTGATTACCGGTCAGAACCCGGCCTCTTCGGAAGAGACAGCCAGGGTTCTGCTTGCCCGGCTGTAATGCCGATACGAGGAGTAGGGGCGAATTTCGCGTTCGCCCCGGTTTAACTTGCGGCCAACTGAGAGTAAAATACCCGAGTAAGAAACTCGGTTATTTGAGAAGCTTTATGTCACAACAGCCTTCAGACCTGAACGTCACTATCACCGAATCCGCCCAGGATTACCTTCGTGAGCTGCTGGAGAAGCAGGACTGCGAGGGTATCGCTGTGCGCATGTTCGTATCGAATCCCGGCACTCCCAACGCGGAGACCTGTATCGCCTACTGCCGTCCCGGGGAGGAGCAGGAAGGAGACGTGATGGTGGAGTACGAGGGCCTGAAGGCTTACTTCGAAGGGCGCAGCATCCCTTACCTGGACGAAGCCCGGGTGGACTACTCCACGGACAAGATGGGCGGCCAGCTCACCATTCGCGCGCCCAACTCGCGTATGCCGAAAGTCACCGACGACAGCCCCATCGAAGACCGTATCAACTACGTGCTATACAGCGATATCAACCCCGGCCTCGCCGCCCACGGCGGCCAGGTGAGCCTGGTGGAGGTGACCGAAGACCACTATGCAGTACTGAAATTCGGCGGCGGCTGCCAGGGCTGTGGCATGGTGGATATGACCCTGAAAGAGGGCGTGGAAAAGACCCTGAAGGAAAAGATTCCCGAACTGGCCGGGGTCAAGGACATTACCGATCACACGGACAAGACCCAGGCTTATTATTGATGTGCCGGGAGCCCCGACCCCGCGCTGGACGTGCAGCACCATAGATCGCAAACAGGCTCTTAGGGACGAAAAGCAAAAATACGGGCGGCGCCCTTTAACTTACCGACCTGACGAGAACAAATCCGGAACCCCTGGGATTCCGGATTTTTTATGGTGAGTAAGGATGGATCAAACTTCACCATTCCCGGTGAAACGCCCTGTGCAGGTCCGACGCTTCGGTGCAGGGTGGGGCTAGCCCGGATATTGCACCACGCCGCTCATGTTTCTCCGCTGGGAAACTGGTTGAAAACCACCCGGAATGTACCCTAACATGTTGATGCGCATACATATGCGCATCAACAGGAGCTACGCCATGCAATCTTTTTTTGACCCAAATGCCCCCAAAAAGGCTACCAACTTGAGCATAAACAGTGACCTGCTGGTCAAATCTCGCTCAATGCACATTAATTTATCCGCCACTTTAGAGCAAGCCTTGACTCAAGAGCTCGCCAAAAGAGAGGCCGAACGATGGAGGAACGAGCATAAGGCGGCAATTAAAGCCTACAACGAGTTTGTTAATGAGCACGGTGGTTTCGGTGATGAGTTTAGGAATTTTTAATGGCTCAGTTTGATGTATACCGGAACCTCAGTAAGGCGACTCAAAAAGCCTTTCCCTTCATTCTGGATGTACAGCACGAGTACATATCCGATCTCAATACAAGGATTGTACTCCCGTTAGGACGGCTCAAATATTTTCAGAACGAGAATTTGGGAAAGCTAACACCAACCGTTGAGTATGAAGGAGAAGAGCTACTTATTCTTACTCCGCAGATAGCCTCTATGCCTCGAAATAAACTCAAAAATCCAATTGGCACTTTAGAGCATTTTCGTTCGGAAATTTTAGCGGCGCTGGACTTCGCTATCACAGGCATTTAACGTTGGCGCGCACGACGGCATGTGCGGCCTTGGGGGATTGTTCGGTAAGCCCACAGAGAATAGCGCTGAAGGCTTTTATGTACTTGTATATGTTGCCGCAGTCGCCGATACCGGAGCTTAAGCGGTAGATAGGAAGAGTGCAGATTTTACACCGATTCAAGGCACCATCGCGGTAAAAATAAATACCGCGAAAACCACCAAGTGCACGGACCCCTGCAGTATCGTGGCGCGCCCGCCGGACAGGGTCATGGTTGTCAACAGCAGGGTTAGCGCAAGCAGCGTTATTTCCTTGGGGGGCAGGCCGAGATGCATCGGCAGGTCCAGGAAGATGGAGGTAAAGACCACCGCGGGAATGGTCAGGCAGATACTGGCGAGCGCCGAGCCCAGGCTGAGGTTGAAGCTGATCTGCATGCGGTTGCGCAGGGCCAAACGGATGGCGGCGGTGGTTTCCGGCAGCAACACCATCGCGGCGATGGCGATGCCCACTACCGCGTGCGGCATGCCCGCGCGCCGGACAAAACCTTCGATGGGCGGCGCCAGTGATTCCGCGAGGCCGACGACAGCAACCAGGGACAGGATCAGCAAAAGCAGGCTGGACCCGGCGGCGAGAGTCGAAGGTGTACGCTCATCCCTGGTTTCGACACCCTCGGCCTCGGGCAGGAAATAATCCCGGTGGCGGATGGTTTGCACAAAAATAAACACGCCGTACAGCAACAGCGAGACCACACCGGCGAATATCAACTGGGAGCTGGAAAAGGTCGGGCCTTCGGTACTGAAGGTGAAATCCGGCAGCACCAGGATAGTGGTGACCAGGGTCGCGAGAACCGCCAGGGCCGGCGTTGTTCCCTCGGTGCGGAAGCCGAGGACCCGGTGCTTCAGGGCGCCCGCCAGCAGGCACAGGCCGATGACCCCGTTGCACACAATCATCACCGTCGCGAAAACCGTATCCCGCGCCAAGCCTTTGGAGGTTATGACGTCCGACAGCATCAGCGACAGGATCAGTGAAACCTCGATCACCGTGACCGCCAGCGCGAGCACCAGTGCGCCGAAGGGCTCGCCCACGCGGCGCGCTATAACCTCCGCATGGTGAACGGCGACGAGGACCGCCGCGATCAGCGCGGCCGTGGAAACCAGCAGAAGAAACCACCCCGGCGAACGCCCCCAGACCAGGGCCAGCACCCCGCAGGCGGCCAGTGGTGCGCCTATGCTCCACAGCTGGAATTTGCGCGACAGGCGGGTAATCAGTTGCAGCATGGGTCCCTTGCTTTCGGGTCTCTTGATTACTTAGAGCTTGTTCATAATCTTACGTTTCTGAGCGTGACTGGGTGGGATGGCCCTTCGCGGGACACGGGCTAGGCGCCCCCCTTAAATACGTCCCTGTATGCTCGTAATCGGCATCCCTGCCTCATACGGTCCCGCAAAGGGCCATCCCACCCAGTCTGCCAACCTCGTCAGGAGATTATGAACAGGTTCTTAGGCGGTGTAGGAGAACGGCACTCCGCCATTCAGTTTGGCCCAATTGTCGCGCTCTATGGCGAATCCATGCGCTTTTTGGTCTTGCTGGTTGCCTGCGCCGTCAGCGGATCGTCCGGCCAGTAGTGTTTCTGGTACCTGATCCTGAGTTCTTTCTTCACTTCCTGGTAGGTGTTGGTCCAGAAGCTGGCCAGGTCCCGGGTGACCTGCACCGGCCGCCGGGCGGGGGAGAGCAGGTGAATCATCAGGGGATACTGCCCCTTGAGAACCGCCGGGGTCTGCGCCAGGCCGAACATTTCCTGCAGGCGCACCGCCAGCACCGGCTCTTCCCCTTCGTAATCGATCGGAATACGCGAGCCACTGGGCGCGGTGAAATGGGCTGGAGCCAGTTCGTCTATCTGTTGCTGGCAGGGCCAGTGCAGCTGGCTTCGCAATATACTGTGCAGGTCGAGCTGTTTCAGCTGTTCCAGTTTGCTGAGGCCCTGCAGATGGGGAAGCAGCCAGTCTTCCAGGGATTCTCTCAGCGCTGTGTCGCTCCAGTCCGGCAGTGCCAGTTCCGCCAGCAAATTGGGAAATTCATTCACATTGCGGCGCAGAAACTCTACCCGGGCGCGCAGGGCAACGGCGTCTCTGCTCCAGGGCAGAGTATTCAGCCCCTTCTGGCGAATGGCATCCAGCAGGGCGCGGCTGAGCAATTCCGGGGAAATATTTTTTGCCGGCTGTTCATCCAGCACTATGCGTCCGAGGGTGGTGCGTTCGCTGGCAACGGCGCGATCACTACTGTCATCCCAACGCACGGACTCGTTCCGCTCGATCAAATCGGCAAAGTACTCGCGCAGAACCGATTCGGAAATACGCGCGGCCAACTGGATACGCGCATCGCGGCCCTGGCCGTCCAGCTCCGCGATCACCAGGTAATCCGCCAGGGCCAGTTCGTCGTCGTGGGAGAAGTGGGCACCGCGGCCGCTGGCCAACAGAAAGCGGCGCTCGCGGTCGTGGCGGTTGCGGGCGATTCGATCCGGGTAGGCCAGGCCCAGCAGCACGCCGGTGCGGTCGATATCGTCGATCCCGCTTGCGTTGCCTTCCGCTCCCGGCAGCTGCCCCTGCCAGATTCCGGCCTGCCGGCGGATGCGCTGTATGGCCCCTTTGTCGGCATTTGGATTCTTTGCCCGGTCGAGGAGAACCTCCATGCGTTTGTGGATATCCCGGTCCCAGCGTTGCTCGCCCCGGAATATATCCCGTTCGGAAAGCAGCGATGCCAACAGGCAGGCCTCCCGCGCCAGGCCCCAGTGGAGGCTGCGGATCATCATATGGGCGAGGCGCGGGTGGGTGCCCAGCGCCAGCATCGCCTTGCCGTGTGCGGTGATCCGCTGTTCCCGGTCGAGCGCGCCGAGTTGCTGCAACAGCTCCCGGGCCTGGGCCACGGGCCCGGGCGGCGGCGGGTCCAGCCAGCGCAGCTCGTCCACTTCGCGAACGCCCCAGTGGGCCAGTTCCAGTACCAGTGGCGCCAGATCGCTGATCAGGATTTCCGGGGCGTTTTTGGGGGCCAGGCCCTGCTGCCGGGATTCACTCCACAGGCGCAGGCACTGGCCTTCGCTCAGGCGTCCGGCGCGGCCACAGCGCTGTGTGGCCGAGGCCTGGGAGATATTGGTGGTCACCAGGCGGTTCATACCGGTGTTCGGATCGAAGCGGGACTCCCGCATCAGACCCGAATCCACCACCATGCGGATGCCCTCGATGGTGAGGCTGGTTTCCGCCACGTTGGTGGCCAACACGATTTTGCGCCGGCCGGGCGGGGAGGGCGCTATGGCGGTATCCTGCTGCTGTTTACTCAGGTCGCCGTAGAGCGGGGCGATGGTGATCTCCTTGCGGTCGGCGAGTTGTTCCCGCAACCGTTCCTCCACCTGCCTGATCTCGCCGACGCCCGGCAGAAAGCCCAGCAGGCTGCCATCCTCCACGTTCATCCACTCGACAATCTTGCGGGCCATCAGCGCGGGCAGTTGGCGGTTGTCATCGGGAACCTGACGGTGCGGCAGGTAGTGGACGTGAATCGGGAAGCTGCGGCCCTCACTGCTGACCACCGGTGCACCGCCGAGCAGGCCGGCCACCGCTTCGGTTTCCAGGGTGGCGGACATCACCAGCAGTTTCAGGTCCTCGCGCAGATACTCCTGGGATTGCAGGCACAGGGCCAGGGACAGATCCCCTTGCAGATTGCGCTCGTGAAATTCGTCGAAGATCACCAGCGCCGTCTGCGGGAGTTCCGGGTCCGACTGTAGCAACCGGGTCAGGATTCCCTCGGTGACCACCAGTATACGGGTTCTGCCACTCACCTTGCGCTCGGCGCGGATCTGGTAGCCCACCGTCTGCCCGACCGGCTCCCCCAGCAGTTCCGCCATACGCGCAGCCGCACTGCGCGCCGCCAGTCGCCGCGGCTCCAGCATGACAATGTTTCTGTCTCCCAGCCAGTCGCAGTCCAGCAGCGCCAGCGGCACCATTGTGGTCTTTCCGGCGCCGGGCGGGGCCTGGAGGACGACATTGTCGTGCCGGCCCAGGGCGGAGAGCAGTTCGGGTAAAGCGGCGTGAATGGGTAACTCTGACATGGGCGGGATTATAACGGGTTGGAGACCCGTCGATATATGAGCGAAAACTGAGCCTGTAGGCCGGGGTGAACGGATAAGGCAAGCGTGGGCACGATGATCCTGTAGGATGGGCAAAGCGAAGCGTGCCCATCACAGCCCTGGATTGACGGGACGTCCGAGGCGACTGCCCGGAACTGACCCGGATTACTGCCCCCAGATGGACTCCACGTATTCCGGATGGTCCACGAAGGGATTGCGGTTGCCCTGGAACTCCTGGGCCGCAGCGTTGCGGTCGAGTTCCCACTGGCTCACGGGGTCGGCATTGTGCCAGTCGATCAGCAACTGCAGTGCCCAGTCTTCAAACACCTGATTACTGGAGCCGTCCAACACGGCATCACCATAGGTGCTGTAGTTTTCCCAGCCGGCAATCACGTTTTGGTAGCGGGTGGCCATATAGAAGTGGGCCCTCGCCACATCGCCCTTGAACTCGTCAATAGGTTCGAACACCGTGCCGGTATAGCCCTGGCTGGACTGACCAGTGCCGAGCTTGCTGCCGTTACTGGACACGGCGCTGCTGGTGGCCACTTCACCATAGGGGTGGCTGGCGCGCAGGGCATTTACATAGCCGTCGGAGGCAAAAATGTGGTGTACGTCGGTATTCATCGGCGCTACGGCGCCACCGAACCAGGAGCGCGGAAAGCTGTGCTCGCGGTTGTAGCAGTCGCCTTCGCTGTCGTAGTTGCCACACTGGTCGCTCACCGCGGTGTAGTTGTAGGAATCGCCTCCGGTGGGATTCTCCGAATAGATATCCAGAATCGATCCGTCCCGCTCGTAGTGGTAGTCCAGGTCATTGGCGGCATAGAAGCTCCACAGTGCGCTGTAACTCTGGGCGGAGTGATTCCTGATGATGTTGTAGAGCGCTGTTTTCAGGTTATAGCCGCTCAGGCCCTCCGCGGTGTCATAATAGCCGTCATCGCTGCCACCGCCGCTGGTGTCTGTGGGTTCAAAGGCATCCACATAAACCACTTCAGCGCCGTCGAAGCCTGTCCGGTCGTAGAACCGCAGTCCCACTTCGATAGTGCCGCTGGTGCTGGCAGTGAAGCTGTAGCTGAGCTGCTGCCACTGACCGGTGTGCGAATAGTTGGTGTAATCGCGATAACCGTTAACGTAGAGGCGCGCACTCACATGGCCCTCGGTGTGGCGAACCCACACGGAAAAATCATAGGTTTGTCCCGCGGTGACACTCACTGTCTGCCGAAAATCCGTCGACGATTGCTTGCCGGTTTTGACAGTTATCGCCGCTGAAGAATTGCCGCTGTAAACGGTGGAAGTGCTTTGATTGACACTGATCCCTGAGTCAATGGTGGTCCAGTCGTCGGGATTGCCACCGGCCCAGTGTTCGAAACCACCGTTTTCCACGCCGGCATTCGCCCACTGACTAAATACCGATAACAATAAAAACATTCCAAGGTATTGCTTCATTACTATTGTCCTGAGAATTGCAGTTAGGGATATAAAGAGAGAACCCGTCCCGGTATACCGCTATAGTTGCTCGCTCATGGGAGCAATTGGAACAGGTGGTGGAATCCGGAGTTCCACCTCTGCCCGGCTACTGATCAATCTACCGGCGACTACGAAACTATCGCAGGACAGATCTGGTGATCGCCTGGTCAACCGTATGAAGCCCCTTAACTGACAGCTATAGTGGTTGCCCGACACAATAGTGTTTATATATGACAGTATTTGGTGCGTTTCTGTGATCGATACAAATTAGTGCAAGCACCACCGCAGTTGATAGTGGATCTTTATATGAATTGGCTGACCTTATGGTGGACCGGGGCGCCATCTAGGTAGATTGGGAGCACGACAAAGTGGCAGGCTTCCGCATTGAAAGCCTGTGCCCAAAAAGAATGCTGCGCAAAAGACAGTTTCGTCAGGTTGACAGCCGGATTCTAGACTTGGATACCAAATATCTGAACCAACCCGATAATGATCAAATAGATAGCGACGATGTAATTGAGCAGTCTTGGCCATATCAGTATTGCGATGCCCGAGAGTACGGAGATAACGGGCACCAATTCAAAATGTAGAGTCATATCCATTCACCATTGACTGTGTGATTTTTTGCGCCAACCGGCAAGCCTTGTTCGTAATTTCGAACTTAATGTAGTCCAAGATTGCGATAAACGCATCAGATTGTCGGCGTTTTTACTTGCTAGCGAGTCAAGAAAGGTTGTTGCTGGTACAGCCACTGCTGAAACTGGGCTTTAGGCAATGCGCCTGACAGCCGCGCAACCTCCCGGCCACCATAGAACAGCATCAGGGTCGGAATGGAACGGATCTGGTAATTCGCCGCAGCGGTCGGGTTGGCCTGGGTATCCAGCTTGATAAAAGTGGCCCGGGTCGCCATTTCCGCCGCCACCTGGCTGAAAACCGGCGCAAACTGCCGACAGGGGCCACACCAGGGCGCCCAGAAGTCCACGACCACCGGCAGCCCCGACTTGTCGATAAAGCGGCGGAAGCTCTGGTCTGTGGTCGCCTCGATTGGCCGCCCGTTAAGCAGTGCGCTCTGGCATTTGCCGCACAGGGGGCGGTCGTTGAGTTTGTGGGCGGGTACGCGGTTGATTGTGCCGCAAGTGGGGCAGACAATCTGCAAAGGGGAGGTATCGGTCATTCGAGGATCTCAGCAGGTCAGTACTGGCAAGTATATATGTATCGGTTACCTGATTTTAATCCATGTGTCGGCAGCCATGTATACTTCAGCTATTGCTGAGTAGCCACACATGTTCCCGGGCCGGACATTGTCCTTTCAGTCCTCCGGGCACATCCTTGATTTCCAGAAGCGTTAGTTGGTAGTAATCGCTATAGTGATTGCTGACCTCCTCATCAGTGACAGAGAAGGGCGGGCCTGGCAACAGCGTCTGATCGTAAACAAAAGTAATCAGCAACTGAGATGCTTTCCGTGTGATCTCCATCAGGTGCGCTGTGTAACGGCGACGTATCTTTTCGGGCAGAGCCACTAGAGCAGCCCGATCATAGACGGCATCAACCGGGCCCAATATCTCACCGGACAAATCGAAAATGTCGCCGCCGTAGATATCGATATTTCCAGCGCTGTAATGCTTTATTTTGCCGAGATCAGAGATCTGAGGTTCGACACCGAGTTCCGTAAACAGTTGTTCGATAGCCACGGTGCTCAGTTCGGCGCCGGAAACGCGGTAGCCCTTAGACAGTAACCAGGCGATATCAAGGGTTTTTCCGCACAGCGGTAAAAATATGCGGGCGCCTTTCTCTAAAGAAAGTTCGTGGAAGTGATCTACCAGCGCCGGATTGGCTTCGTGCTCGTGAAAGCCAATATCATTGTCCTCCCACTTTTGAAGCCAAAAATCGTGTTCCATCCCCTGTGATCCTCTTGATCTCCGCCACTTTAGTGGCCATAGCTGATAACCCGAGTGATCTGCCAAGTGCCGCCCGCATTACGCCAGAGATGGGCGAGCTTCGGTGCAGCAACAAGCTGGCCGGGCTCGCCGCTCCTTCTTGTAGACTTTCGCAGAATCAGGCTGCGATGCTCTGGCCGATATGTGCCAAAGACCAGCATTGCCCCAATCAACGTGATTATCGCCCCCAACTCCGAACAACAACCACAGCAAGAGGGCCTTCTAACCACTGGCCAAAGGTCTGTTCGAGTGCTATTTGAGGCGCGATTGGGGCTAACACTATCGTGCAAGTAATAAGCCCGAAAATCAGCATGATCCATTTAACATTCTTTCGATAAATTGCGCCTGGAGCTTCTCTATTTTGTGTATAACGCTTCAGGGGCCAAGCGCGAGCGCGTCAGCGCGAAGCGTCCTTGTTGACCTGATTGTTTAAATTTTTTCGACTTTAACGATTTCATATTCGGTATGTCCGTACTCTGTTCTTGGTGCGCCGAGCCACACTCTAAATTCGCCTTCCGCATCTAAGTCTACGCGGCCATCAACAGCTGCGTTTCCATCTAGATAAACGGACAACTCACCATAACCAGATTTGGTGGATAGAGAACCTACGGCCCAGGTCATATACTTGTCTTCAACGAAGCCACCACCATCGATAATATCGAGAGCCCCGACCAGTTCGATAGGCCACTCTTTATTCCCTTTAAGTGATTTATTTTCTGCGGCACTAATTGCCTCATCAGATCCCGAGCATGCTGTAAGTATGGCAACCAAGGTTAATACGAATAATTTAGATGTGAATTTCATATTTATCTCTCATATTTAGGTTTTTTCGAGTGGTCGATGCTGTATGACCGTTTAATGCTTGCAGCATGCGCGGCTGCGGAATGGAGGCGAAGCCGCAATGGAGTAGCCGTCGCCGTGCCTGCGATTGTTAAACATTGCCCTTGGGGTAAACCATGGGGATGGAAAATTTTATGCGTGATTCGCTTGAACTGCTTTCAGTAGACTTCTTACCACCATCAACTCCAATTGAAGCAATTGATAATTTAAGACCACCTCCTGCTTCCGAGCCACTATCAGCGTGTAGGGCTACATCAAAGTCTACGAGCTGAACCAATTGCTCTTTTTGTTGGAAAGTTTCATTGATCCTTCCGTATGCTTTTGCCTCATTAGAATAGGCTTGTATACCATGAGGATTTGCAATGGCAGTTGTGTCTTTTAATTGTTCGTTTGCTTCGATAATCCCTTCTGATATTTGAACAAGAGATTCTCGAATAAATTCTTTAAGGTCCACTTTCTCTCCTGATGCTTAATGCCCGAGCAAGGACGACCAAGGCTGCGCACATATTGTGCCAAAAAGGGAGCGCAGCGACCAGCACAATATGTGCACAGCATTGGGCGTCCCGCGGAGGCCCGAAGGGCCGGAGAAAACTGCCTGCGATTATTATGAGTGGTACTTGGCATGATTTGGCCCAGGGTTTACAACCTTTAGAGGCACTCTTGCTAAATGAAAGGTACACCCAGCCAACATTATCGGCCAAGCTATCCAATGTAAAATTGGACTCGAGAATAACTTAAGGTTCGGCACCAGAATCATAATTGGAACCAGATTTATAGTAGAGAAAAGTCTTTCTATTTTCAGCTCAGCCTTACAGGATTCACATGTAAATATTATGCCAGGAACAGTCAGTTTTCTTAGCTTTGATAGTGCCGTGTTTTTACATTGTGGACATGTGGCGTCTATTTTCACTGCTCAGAACTCACCTTACAACATATATTTACTGACCAAAAAAACGATGTCAAACCGAACATTGACATACCGGCTAGTAAAACCGCAATTACCTGGTTTGACGGAGAAAGATTAAACGCCCCCCTGTTGTTCCGGCAAGCATTAATAGAAGAAATGCAAGCAACGTAAGAGTGCCGATGACTTTACACAGATTTGTTACAACGACTGATAGTGGCGTATAAAAAATTGAGGCTACTATTAGCGTGGCAAAAATTGGGAGCAACAGATGCCCAACAGTAAAACCGAAAACTGAGGTACTATAGAAAAACATGCCCAGGCTGGTTGTCGCCAATAGAATTTTTAGTATATTAGTTATCATGTCACTAGATTCCTGTCATCACATAACGCCCTCTGCTTGCGGTTGTTAGCTTTTAGCACTTTTGTAAACAGAACGCGCCCAGAAACCTAGGAAGACAGGGAAGGAAATGACAAGCCCGTATGTGTAATAATCCCCTATATTGTATTGGTAGAGTAAGTATCTGAGTGACTCATATACTGCAAATTTAAAAACTACGATGAGCAAAAACCCAAACCAGAAGACTGTAGTTATTACATTTTCTTTGCCCTGAACCGATCGAACTAAGTAAGCAGGAGAGACATAATACCAAGCAGATCTAAAATTACTTACCAAACTCTTGAAGTGCGCATATATAGCGAAGAGTGAAAAATTGCAAAGAATTCCAGTCCAAGCAATCAGATGCTGCTTTATAGGCATTATTTTGTAGGATAAAAAATAGTTGGAAAAATCCGCGTACAAACAATAGATCGGGAATATTAAAAAAGTCAAAGTGGAAAGATATAACTTTCCTGTATTGGATAGTCCTTTTGGATTAAAGCAAAGAACCCCAAGCACCAAAATCACCAAATGGAGGACATTAAATACTTCCAGATCTATTCTTTTAAAGTCAAGAAGGTTTGAAGCAAAGGTTCCAACTGCGTAAAGCGCGTAGATAGTAAAAATATAGATTGCGTACTTCTTGTTCATTATCATCCTTGCTTTTTCTTAATCTTGTGCAAGCTAACGTTGGCAGCACGCGCGCCGCTTTTCGGCGTCGCTGTGCCTGCCTTTGTTAAATGCTTTTTGGCACATAAGGCCAAATTTCGTTTTTAGGATACGCATAATGCCAGTAGCCCGCTTCTATCCAGCGCAAAGGCGCGAAGACCACATTAGCGATAGCAGCCACTTTTGCCGACTTCGGCTGCAATGACCCAACGAAGTCGCTTTTTACCACCGTGTGGGAAGCCGTGCTTACTACACCGACACCATTGATAAAGTAGGCTGAATGATGTACCAGAATGCCATTGCTGCGAACACCGTAGTATCCGCTAGTGTATACCAGGGCTAGAATTACGACGATCAAGACATGTTTCATATTCGCTAGGTACATTTAACGTCGCAATCAGCTGCGGTGAAGTTTGTGCGTTTTTTGCGCGATCATGGGAGCGCAGCGACCGCGTAAAAAATGCACAAACTTAGCCGTCGGATGCATTGCCTGGTTAAAGGGATGCCTCGCAGTGACGACAAA